>JALZNU010000076.1 GCA_030857495.1 Actinomycetota bacterium
GACCGTGTCGCTCAACGACCCGAGCAAACCGGTCGTCCTCCGCGGCGTCGGCGACGAGGACTACCTGTACCTGTTGATGCCGGTACGCGTCTAAGTCGTGCTCACTCGCTCGTTCGCTTCGCTCACTCGTCTCCGTTCGCACGAGTTCTCCTCGGCTGCGCTGCGCTCCGCCGAGTCGGGATGAGCCGCCTGCGGCGGCACCCAGCTGCCGTCGGACGACCGGCGGAGCACGGATCGCCCGACGGCGAGGGGGGGTCGCGGAGCGCCCCCCTCACACTCCCCCCACTGGCAGGCCGTCTCGCCGTGCGTGTCGCGTGATTGTCGAGAGCCTCGAATTGGTGGACTTTCGGAATTACAAGGAGGCGCGGTTCGAGTTGACGGACGGGACGACGGTGGTGCTGGGGGACAACGGGCACGGCAAGACGAACCTCGCAGAGGCGCTCGCGTACCTGGCCACGCTCAGCAGCTTCCGTGCCACGAACAACGAGGCGATGATCCGTGAAGGCGCCGACAGGGCGGTGGTGCGAGCCGTCGTGCGTCAACCCGACGAGCGGCGCGAGAGCATCGACGCCGAGCTGCCGCGCCGTGGTGTCGGGCGGGTCTTCGTCAACCGGCAGCGCCTCCGCAAGGTGCGTGACCTGCTCGGCACGGTGAGGGTCACCGTGTTCTCGCCCGACGATCTCGTCATCGTGAAGGGTTCGCCAGGCGGTCGGCGCCGGTATCTCGACGAGACGCTGAGCACCCTGTCGCGCAAGCACGATGCGGCCCGACTCGACATCGATCGCCTGCTGCGCCAGCGCAACACGCTGCTGAAGCAGCTCGGCTCGCGGTGGTCTCCGGCGTCGCGGGACACATCTCGCGGCGGTGACGACGACGCCACGCTCGACATCTGGGATCAGCGGTTCGCCGACGCCGGTGACCAGTTCGGCGCCACGAGGGCTGCGCTCGTCGAGCGGCTGACGCCACTCGTCGGCGCGGCGTACGGCGAGTTGGCCGGTGACACGTCGGTGCGCCTGTCGTACGACCCTTCCTGGCGGCGCACCGGTCTCGCCGCCGCCCTCGCCGCAGCCCGTGACGACGACCTCCGGTTGCGCACGTCGACGGTCGGGCCACACCGCGACGACGTCGACCTGTTCTTGAACGATCTCCCGGCGCGCACCCACGCCTCCCAAGGCGAACAGCGCAGCCTCGCCCTCGCCCTGCGGCTCGCAACCCACCGCCTCGTCGTCGCCGAGACCGGAGACGAGCCGGTGCTCGTGCTCGACGACGTGCTGTCCGAGCTCGATGACGGTCGCAGCGCCTCGCTGCTGGCGCACCTCCACGGTGGCCAGATCGTCATCACGACGGCCACGGCGATGCCGCCCGGCGCCCACCCCGATGCCGTGATCCGCATCGAGAACGGCACGCGTGTGGAGGTCAGTGGAGGCACAGCGACGTGAGCGAGCCGCGCGAGCCACGGCCGATCGCCGAGACCCTCTCGTCGATGCTGCGCGCGATGCGTGGTGTCGATGCCGCCGCGATGGGTGGTGTGTTCGGCACATGGGACGAGGCCGTCGGGCCGGCCGTCGCCGCTCATGCCCGTCCGGTGCGCCTCGACGAGGGGGTGCTCACCGTGCGTGTCGACGACCCCTCGTGGGCGACGCAGATGCGGCTGCTCGAGCACGACGTGCTTGCCCGCGTGAAGGCTGCGTGCGGCGTCGATCTGGTGCGTGTCGAGGTGCGCGTAGAGCGTGCGGATCGACGCCGCTGACAGCTCGGTGGTCCCCCGGATCGGGGCGCTGCGCTGGTACGATGGAGTCAATTCGCGGCGTGTGCGATGGGACCGTCGAGACAGGCTCTGAGCGACACATCCTGAGACGTCTGGCTCCGACCCCGTCGGGTTGTCCGCGAGTCCCCACTAGATCGTGTTTCTCCACCCATCGAACGAGGTAGGTACGAGTGTCGACTGAGTACGGCGCAAAGGACATCCAGGTCCTCGAGGGCCTCGACCCGGTGCGCAAGCGCCCCGGGATGTACATCGGGTCCACCGGTCTGCAGGGCCTGCATCACCTCATCACCGAGGTCGTCGACAACTCGATCGACGAGGCGATGGCGGGGCACTGCACGAAGATCACCGTGACGCTGCTCGCCGACGGCGGCTGCCGCGTCACCGACGACGGCCGCGGCATCCCCGTCGACGCCTACCCGTCGGGACCACACAAGGGCAAGAGCGCCGTCGAGGTCGTCCTCACCGTGCTACACGCCGGCGGCAAGTTCGGGGGAGAGGGCTACAAGGTCTCGGGTGGGCTGCACGGCGTCGGTGTCAGCGTCGTCAACGCGCTCTCCGAGCGCCTCGTCGTCGAGATCGACCGTGACGGCACGCGCTACCGCCAGGAGTACGCGAAAGGTGGTGTTCCGCAGGGCAAGCTGCAGGTCGTCGGCGATACTCCTGCGAGGGGCCGCACCACCGGCACGACGATCGAGTTCTGGCCGGATCCCGTCGTGTTCTCCGCAGAGGGCGTGGAGTTCGTCGCCCGGACGGTCACCGAGCGGCTGCAGACCATGGCGTTCCTCAACCGCGGCCTCGAGATCGTCTTCAACGACGAGCGCGAGGGCCGTCACGAGCGCGTCACGTTCCAGTACAGGGGCGGGTTGATCGACTTCGTCAAGCACCTCAACGCGTCCAAGGAAGCACTGTTCGCGAAGGTCTGCCACTTCGAGGACGAGGACGACCAGACGCAGATGCTCGACGTCGCGATCCAGTGGAACACCGGCTACTACGAGGGCATCCACGGCTACGCCAACGGCATCTCCACCACCGAGGGCGGCATGCACGTCGAGGGCTTCAAGACGGCCCTGACCTCGGTGATCAACAAGTACGCGCGGGCGAAGAACCTGCTCAAGGAGAAGGATCCCAACCTGCTCGGTGAGGACATCCGCGAAGGCATCACGGCGATCCTCTCCGTCAAGCTCACCGAGCCGCAGTTCGAGGGCCAGACCAAGGCCAAACTCGGCAACGTCTCGATGCGCTCGTTCGTGCTGCGGGCAACCAACGAACGCCTCGCCGAGTGGCTCGAGGAGAACCCGACCGAGGCCAACAAGGTCGTCAAGAAGGGCCTCGCCGCGGCGCAGGCACGCGTCGCCGCCAAGAACGCCCGCAACGCGATCCGGCGCAAGACCGCCCTGTCGGGCGCCGGCATGCCCGACAAGCTGAAGGACTGCAGCAGCCGCAATGCCGACGAGTGCGAGCTGTTCATCGTCGAAGGCGACTCGGCCGGTGGCACCGCGATCAACGCTCGCGACCCTCGTGTCCAGGCGATCCTGCCGATCCGCGGCAAGATCCTCAACGTCGAGCGGGCCCGCATCGACAAGATGCTGAAGAACAACGAGGTCCAGTCATTGATCACCGCGATCGGCGCCGGTGTCGGGGAGGACGAGTTCGACGTCAGCAAGGCGCGCTACCACCAGGTGATCATCCTTGCCGACGCAGACGTCGACGGGAGCCACATCCGCACGCTGCTGCTGACGTTCTTCTACCGCCAGATGAAGCCGCTGATCGAGGCCGGCTTCGTCTACATCGCGCAGCCGCCGCTGTACTCCACGGTGGTCGGCAAGGAGAAGGTGTATCTCAAAGACGACGTCGCCAAGACGAAGTTCCTCGTCGAGCGACCGAAGCACGCGAAGGAGTTCCAGCGCCTGAAAGGTCTCGGCGAGATGGACTGGCAGGAGCTGAAGGCGACGACGATGGCTGCGGGAGCACGCACGCTGTTGCAGGTCACGATGGAGGACGGGAGTCTCGCCGACGAGATGACCAGCGTGCTCATGGGCGATGACGTCGAGAGCCGGCGCGCGTTCATCGCGACCAATGCCCGTGACGTCCGCAACCTCGATTTCTAGGACGGCGATTCAACGATGAGCAACGACACACCCGGCCACGTCCCCGTCGAGCCCGAGGTCCCCAACGAGCCGGTGCAACCGGTGCAGCTGCAGGACGAGATGGAATCTTCGTTCCTCGACTACGCGATGTCGGTCATCACGTCGCGGGCGCTGCCCGACGTGCGCGACGGCCTGAAGCCGGTGCACCGCCGCATCGTCTGGGACATGGACCAGCAGGGCTTCCGCCCCGACCGGCCCTTCGTCAAGTGCGCCCGGGTCACCGGCGACACGATGGCGCGCTACCACCCCCACGCCAGCTCGGCGATCTACGACGCATTGGTGCGGATGGCGCAGCCGTTCTCGCTCCGCCACCCGCTGATCGACTTCCACGGCAACTACGGGTCGGTCGAGCTCGGCGCCGCTGCCGAGCGCTACACGGAGTGCCGGCTCAACCCGCTGGCGATGCAGCTGCTCGCCGACATCGACGAAGACACCGTCGACATGGTGCCCAACTACGACGGCACCACCGAGCAGCCCGAGGTCCTCCCGGCCCGCTTCCCGAACCTCCTCGTCAACGGCAGCCAGGGCATCGCCGTCGGCATGGCGACCAACATCCCGCCGCACAACCTCGGCGAGGTGATCGATGCCACGCTGCACCTGATCGACAACCCGGAGTCCACGCCCGACGACCTGATGTCGTTCGTGAAGGGTCCCGACTTCCCGACGAAGGCAAGCATCCTCGGCCGCGCCGGCATCATCGACGCCTACCGCACGGGTCGCGGCAGCGTGAAGATCCGCGCCACGACCTCCATCGAGGAGTCGGCGAAGGGGCAGCTGCAGATCGTCGTGCGCGAGCTGCCGTACCAGACGAGCGCCAAGAACGTCCTCGCTCGCATCCAGGAACTCGTCGACAACGGCGACATCGTCGGCATCTCCGACGCCAACGACGCCTCGTCGGGCGGCGAGACCGAGATCGAGATCATGCTCAAGCGCGACGCCAACGCTCACGTCGTGCTCAACAAGCTCTACAAGATGACGCCGTTGCAGACGAGCTTCGGCATCAACATGGTGGCGCTCGTCGACGGCGTGCCGCGCACGCTCAACTTGACCCAGGCGCTCCAGGGGTACATCGACCACCAGGTCTTGGTCATCACGCGCCGCACGAAGTTCCGCCTCCAGCGTGCCCAGCGCCGCGAGCACATCCTCGAGGGCAGGATCAAGGCGCTCGACGTCATCGACGAGGTCATCGCGCTCATCCGCGCCAGCGACGACGTCGCCGCGGCGAAGGCGGGACTCATGGTCGAGCCGTTCGAGTTCTCCGAGATGCAGGCCGTCGACATCCTCGACATGCAGCTGCGCCAGCTCACCCGCCTCTCGCGCATCGACCTCGAGCGCGAGCTCGAGGAGGTTCGCGAGACGATCGCAGGGCTCGAGGCCATCCTCGCCGACAACTCCCTGCTGCGAACGGTGATCAAGGACGAGCTCTCGGCGATCCGGGAGGCGTTCGCCACGCCACGCGTGTGCCGCATCGAGCTCGAATCCGGTGAGATGTCGATCGAAGACCTCGTCGACGACAAGGAGCTCGTCGTGGTCATGACCGAGGCCCAGTACGTGAAGTCGGTCTCCGCCGGCTCGTTCAAGACGCAGTCGCGCGGCGGCCGCGGTGTCAGTGGCGCAACGCTCAAGACCGACGACATCGTCCGCCACGTCATCTTCACCACGGCGCACGCCCACCTGCTGTTCTTCTCCAACCTCGGCAAGGTGTACCGCCTGCGGGCGATGGACATCCCCGAACGGGATCGCACAGCCAAGGGGATGCCGATCGTCAACCTGCTGCCGCTCCAGCCGAGCGAGCAGATCCAGGCCATCATCGACACCCGTGACTTCGCCGGCGAGCGGTTCCTGTTCTTCGCCACGCGCAAGGGCGTCGTGAAGAAGACTGCGTTCGACGCCTACGACTCGTCGCGCCGCGACGGTCTGATCGCGCTCAACCTGCGTGACGGCGACGAGCTCGTGAAGGTCATCGAGACGGGCGGCAGCGACGACATCTTCATGGTCAGCCGCAAGGGGCTGACGATCCGCTTCCACGAGAACGACGTGCGGGCGATGGGTCGCACGGCGTCGGGGGTACGCGGCGTCAAGCTCAAGGCCGACGACGAGGTCGTGTCCGTCGACGTCGCCCGCAGCGACACGGCGATCTTGATGGTCACGTCGTCGGGGTACGGCAAGCGCGTGCAGCTCGAGCAATTCAATGCTCAGGCCCGTGGTGGCCAGGGCGTGATCGGCATCAAGCTGACGGGCAAGAAGGGTCATGTCGTGGCGGCGTTCATGGTCGGCCTCGAGGACGAGATCGTCGCCGTCGCCTCCGGCGGCACGACGATCCGGATGGCAGTTCGCGAGATCTCCTCGCAGGGACGCGCCGCTACCGGCGTGCGAGTGATGAACCTCGACGATGGCCAGACGGTCGCCTCCGTGGCGCCGATCATCGCCACCGACGATGACCTGACCGCCTGAGGAGGCGAAGGGAGGCGGCGATGCACGTGTTCGTGGTCGTTGCGGGCGGCGGCCTCGCCGCCGTGCTGACGTTCGGGTTCGCGCAGTGGTGCGGCGATCTCGTCGATGCCGGCCGGGCACGATCGGCGGCCGATGCAGCGGCGCTCGCCGGCGTCGCGGGCGGCCAGTCGCGCGCGTCGAGCGTCGCCGCCGCCAACTCGGCGACGCTCGAGTCGTTCCGCGTCATACGTGCCGGTGACGGGTCGACGGTGACCGTCTCCGTGCGTGTCGGCGACGCCACGTCCACCGCTCGCGCCAGCGATCGCTGAGCAGGCGTCGCGATGGTGACGGGAAGATGAATACTGCTGCCGAAGTGAGTGCTCTCACGAACCTCTAACCAGCGGCTCATCACAGCGCGGTCGAGTAGCGGCGTCACCCGATCGCAGCAACCCGAGGAGCACGACGCGCTATGGACGAAACCATCCACGCGGAGGCGGCGAAGGCCGCGTACACGACCCGCCATGTCCGCCTCGAGGCGGCCCACGATGTCACCACGACCGGTCGCCCCACCGCCGGCCGTACCGGTGCGGCGACGGTGTTCGCCGTGATGACGCCGCCGCTGGCGCACCTCCGGCACTCGCCACGTGACAGCTTCCCGCTGTCGCGCTATCCGATGTTCACGCAGCGCGTCCCGGTCTCAAGGTGATCATGCGCATCACGTTCCGCTACCAGCTCTCTAGCGTCGCCTACGCATCGTTCTCGACCTCGAGCGGCTCGCAGATGGCCGTCGCTGACATGTGGCTCGATCGACTGCCGGCGAAGGTGACACTCGTCGACGGCCGGCCGATGTCGAGGCATGGTGCGCACGGCCGTGCGTTACCGTTCGAGGCGTGCCGCTGCGC
>JALZNU010000400.1 GCA_030857495.1 Actinomycetota bacterium
GGCTCGGCGTCCACGACGCCGGCGACTCGGGCGCGGTGCGATCGCTCGGCACGTGACAGGAACCCTCCGAGGATGCGGTTGAACGTCCAGAAGTGCTCCACCATCAGGCCGTGCGCCGCACCCGAGACGACGACGAGCTCTGCCGTCGGCATCCTTTCCGCGAGCTCCTCGCTGTCGCCCCGCGGCGTGAGGATGTCCTGGTTGCCGACGATGACGATGGCGGGCACCGTGACGGCGCCGAGTGCGTCGGCGAGCGCGTCGTCAGCCGAGAGGATCGCCTCCACCTGGGCGGCGAACGCGTGTGGCGGCATCCCGAAGCCGAGCGGACCGAGCCAGCCGAGTGCGGGTGAGAGGCGACGGAACGATCTCGGTCCGATGACCCATCTCGACGCCTCGCGCGTCATCCGTCGCATCCCGTCGGTCATCGCGAAGTTGGCCCAGTCGCCGAGCAGCTCGCGGCGCCACTCGTGGTTCTTGCACGCCGTGCACACGAGCGCTAGTGAACGCACCCGGTCGGCGTGCAGGACGCCGAGGACCTGAGCGATGACGCCACCCATCGAGGCGCCGACGACGTGCGCCTGCTCGACATCGCAGGCGTCGAGCACCTCGATGGCGTCGAGCGCCATGCGATCGATCGAGTACGGGCCACGCGGCTTGTCGCTGCGTCCGGCGCCACGGTTGTCGACGGCGATGACGCGATGGCTCGGGGCGAGCGCGATCCGTTGCAACTGCCAGCCGTAGAGGTCGGTGCCGAGGCCCTGGATGAGCAACACGGGTGGGCCGGACTTCTTGCCGGTCACCTGGTAGTGGATCCGCACGCCGTCGCTCGTCGTGACGAACGGCATCAGTCGCCACCCATCCCCGTCTGGGGGAGCCAGTCGAGCAGCGGTGCCGAGCGCCATCCGCTCAGCTCCTCCATCAGCGCGAGGATGCGGCGGCGGACGGCGTCGGCGAGCTCCAGTTCGGCGAGGGGTCCGCGCCGTGAGCGTCCCGTGTTCACCTCGGTGCCGACCTCGACACGAGCCGAGCGGCTCATCGGGGAGCTGAGCGCAGCGGCAGGGTGGACCCGGACGCGTTCTTGCACGGCGGCTGCGATGAGCCGGTGATCGACGCGCCCGACACGCTGCGGATGCAGCTCGCGACCCGTGCCCATGACGACGATCTCCTTCGCTGCGAGCGCGTTGGCGACCTCGTCGGGATGTTCGAGCAGACCACCGAGCCGCCGCATCAGGGCGCCGACCGGTGCGGTGTCGGGTCGGCCGACGAAGCGGACGGGCCGACCGGTGTGCTCGCCCAGCGCGAGGGCGCTGAACACGGGAGCGAGCGAGAAGCGCCGAGCGTTGACGACGACGAGCGCGCCGGCGCGTGCGGGAAGGCGGTCGGCGCCACCGACGGCGACGTCCCATCGCAGGCGGGCGACGGCGCCGACGCGATCGACGAACGCGTCGTCTCGCCCCCAACCGTCGACGTGGACGCCTGCTGCCGTTCGGGCGGGGCGCGGAACCGCAGTGGTGTCGTCTTCGACATCGGCGGGTGCTGCCTCGTTGCTGGTGCGCCGGAACGGCAGCACGATTGCGCTCATCACGCGACGGCCCTCCTCGCCGGGATCCGGATGACGCTCTCCCACGCATGCAGCAGGTCGATGACTGCGACGGTCTCGGTCTCGGGCGCGACGCCGAGCAGCGCCTTCGCTCTCGAGTCGTCGGCGAGCCGCCCCCGGTGGAACAGCTCTTCGACGTGGTCGGGAATGGGGACACCGGCGAGCCAGCTCATCCGCTTGAACAGCGGCCACTCCGGCCCGACGAGCGGGATCGGGATCCGGTTGCCGCGCCGGATGGCCTGGAACGTGCTGATCGAACCGGGGGCGACGATGTTGACGGGTGAGTCGATGCGGCGAGCAGCGGCTGCGGCGATGGCGATTGCGGCATCGTGGTCGTGCACGACGGTGAACGGTGGGTCGGCGAGCAGACTGAACGGGACGACGGGCTGGCGCAGGACCCGTCCGAGGGGGCTCGGCACGTGCGGACCGAGCACCGGCGCGAAGCGCAGCCGGGTGACGGGGACACCGACGCGCTCGCCCGTCGTGCACGCCGTTGCCTCGATGCCAGCGAGCATCCGGCCGTACTCCGACGTGGGGTTGACCGGGGTGTCCTCGTCGGGGCGCGTGAGCGATCCCCGCGCTCTGCCGTAGATCTCGATGCCGCTGCGCACGACGATGTGCTGCAGGGCGCGACACTCGGCGGCAGCACCGAGCACCGACATCGCGGCATCGTCGGTGAGCACCTTCGCCGTGCCGGTGCCGGCCCTGGCGTCGGGTTCCCACGTCGCGACGTGCACGAGGACGTGGGGATCGAACTCGCGGATCGTGTCGACGATGCGATCGTGCTGAGCAGGGGGGACGCGCTGGAA
>JALZNU010000401.1 GCA_030857495.1 Actinomycetota bacterium
CCTTGCGCCTGCTCCAGTCCGCGCCGCCGAGGCGGTCGAGCGTCGGCTGCTCTCCTCCGACGTACCTGGTCACCTGGTCGAGCTGGTCGGTGGGCACGAAGAGCTTGTCGGCTGGCTGCCCGCGCTTTCCCGGGCCGAACTCGATCACGAGGTACTCGCGGGTCGCGCCTGCGACCGTCCGCTGGATCATCTCCGCGTACCGTCCCACCCCGTGCTGCTCGTGGACGACGTAGTCACCGGTGCGCAGCTCGAGCGGGTCGATCTGCTTGCGCCGACGCGACGGCATCCGGGTCGAGTCGCGGCCGGCTGTCCGCTGGCTCGTGAGGTCGTCGCCGGTCAGCACGACGAGACCGATCGACTCCGCCACGAAGCCGTGGGCGAGGTCGCCTTGGACCACGTCCACGACGCCTACCGTCGGCTCCCCCGACACGTCGTCGACGAAGCGGGCAGCGACGTCGTGCTCCTTCAGCACCTCGACAATCCGCTCGCCGGGACCGTGCCCGGGCGTGACGATCAGAACGTTGCGTCCGGCGCGCACGTGACCGGCGATGTCGATGAGCGCCGCCTCCGTGTCCCCGCGGTAGGGCGTCACCGGCTGGAGGTCGAGGGCCGCCGTCTCGACCGCGCTCGACACGTCCACCTCGACGGAGACGACCTCACCCGTCTCGGTCCGCAGCTCTCCACAGGCCGCTGGCGTCGTCGTAGCAATCCCGCTCTGCTGGACTGTCGGGTCCAACCCGAACGGCGACATGGTCCACCAAGAAAGCCCCCTGGCGAGGGCGCGCTGGCGGACGTCGCCGAGGGAGCGGTACGCCGCCGCCCCGAGGTCGACCGGTGCGATCCCGCCTCCCGCGGCGGCCGCCCAGGAGGCGTGCAGGAACTCCTCGCTCGTCGCGACAAGGTCGTGTGCGCGGGCGCGGACCCGCTCCGGGTCGCAGACCAGGACGAGCGACCGTGGCGGAAACAGGTCGACGAGGAGCTCCATCTCGTCGACGAGCACCGGAGCAAGTGCTTCCATGCCCTCGACGGCGTGGCCCTCGGCCATCCTGTCCAGCATCTCGGCCAGCTCTGGGTGCTGAGCCGCCAACGCTCGCGCTCGCTTCCTGACCTCGTCGGTGAGGAGCAGCTCGCGGCACGGCGAGGCCCACAGGCCCCCCACCACCGTGTCGAGCGACCGCTGGTCAGCGACCGCGAAGGAACGAACCTCCTCGATCTCGTCACCGAAGAACTCGACTCGGACCGGGTGTTCCTCGGTCGGGGGGAAGACGTCGACGATGCCTCCACGGACAGCGAACTCACCGCGCCGCTCCACCATGTCGACGCGCTGATAGGCGGCATCTGCAAGGCGGCGTACGACGTCGTCGAGCTCCACCGTGTCGCTCTCGCGCAGCACGACGGGCTCAAGGTCGCCAAGCCCCTTGACCTGCGGCTGAAGCACGGATCGCACGGGCGCCACGACCACGCGAACCTCGGCCGACGGCCCCTCGTCGGCGCTGGGGTGGGCCAGTCGGCGCAGCACTGCGAGCCGTCGCCCGACGGTGTCCGACCGCGGAGACAGCCGCTCGTGCGGCAGCGTCTCCCAGGCCGGGTACGGTGCGACCAGATCGGAATCGATGAGGCACTTGACCGCGTCGACGAGCTCGTCCGCCTCCCGTCCGGTGGCGGTGACGACGAGAACGCTGACATCGGCGCCGCTCTCGTCGGCCGTGGCCAGGGCCGCAGCCAGGAAAGGCCGCAGCGCCTCGGGCGCGGTCAGGTCCAGCGCCGTCGGGCTTTGCTTGCGCGCAGCCGCGAGCACGTCGGCGATCGAGGGCTCGCTCGAGACGAGCGGCGTGAGGGCGTGAAGGGACACTACCGGCCGTGCTCGGCCCAGTAGGAGCGCACGAAGCCGCTCACCGACTCGGCCAGCTCGGGGCGGCATACCAAGAGGTCGGGCAGCCACACGTCGTCTTGGTTGTAGGCGAGCGTGGCGCCGTCGGCGCGGCTGGTGTGCAGCCCGGCAGCACGCGCGACGACCACCGGAGCTGCCGAGTCCCACTCGTACTGGCCGCCGGCGTGCACGTAGATGTCGGTGACGTCGCGTGCCACCGAGATGACCTTCGCACCGGCCGAGCCCATCGGGACCAGCTCGGCATCGATCGCCCGCGCGAGCGCCTCGACAAAGACCGGCGGTCGGGTCCGGCTCACGGCGATCCGTGGCCTTGCGCTGGTTCGGTCAGGTACGACGGGGGGGTCAGCAGTGCTGAACGTGGTCGCCATCCCCGGCTGCGCCACGGCACCGGCCACCAGGTCTCCGTCATGCCACAGGGCCACGTGGACGGCCCAGTCGTCGCGGGGCGGTTCGGAGTACTCGCGAGTGCCGTCAAGAGGATCGACGATCCAGACGCGGCTGCTCTGCAGTCGGGCTC
>JALZNU010000402.1 GCA_030857495.1 Actinomycetota bacterium
GACCTGTTCCGCACACTCGGCGGGTTCGACCCTGCGGTCGAGTTCCACGGTGACGATGTCGACCTCTGCTGGCGGGCGCACTACAGTGGTGCTCGCGTCATCGTCGTGCCCGCCGCGCGGGTGCGGCACCGCGAGGCCCTCGAGCAGCGACGACCCGACCTCAACCACCGGGTGTTGCGCGCCCGCCACCGCATGCGCTCCGTGGCGACGTTGACAGGCATCGGACGGCTGGCGCTGCGATCGATCGAGCTCGTGTTCGTCACGTTCGCCGAGATGATCGTCGGCCTGTTCACCGGACGGTTCCACGAAGCCTGGGCGTCGATGCGTGCCCTGATCGGCCTGATCCCACGCACGCCTGCGATCATCGCCCGCCGGCTGCGCGTCTCCAGCCTGCGGTCGGTGCCCGAACCCGAGGTGATCGAGCTGCAGGTCCGCGGCAGCTCGCGGCTGTCGTCTTACCTGCGCACCCGCGACACGATGACGTACGTCGGTGCCGACAGCAGCGTCCGCCGCTGGCGCCCGACGGGCACTGCACCCACCATCGCGTGGGTCGTCGTGATCGCCGTGATCGCGTTCGGGAGCCGCCAGTTCGTCACGAGCGGCGTGCCGGGCGTCGGCGAGTTCCTGCCGTTCCCCGACAGCGCCGGCGACCTCCTCGCCGGGTTCCGCTCGGGGTGGAACCCGGACGGGTTCGGCGCTTCGTCACCCAATCCGACGGGATGGGGCATCATCTCGGTGCTCAGCGTGGGCACGGCGTTCCGGATGGGACTCGCCCACACGGTCGCCGTCGTCGGCCTGCTCGTCGCCGGCCTCGTCGGCGCCGGTCGCGTCGGTTCGGTGTTCCCCTCGACGCGGGCCCGACTGGCCAGCTTCATCGTCTACGGCGCGCTGCCGCTCGCCTCTGGGATGCTCGCCACGGGGCGCTGGTCGGGGCTCGTGGCCTACGCCGCCGTGCCGTGGTTCGTCCACCTCGTCCGCCGCGCCGCCGGCGTCGGCACCGCCGATCCCCGCCTCGGTGTCATCGATCTCGTCGACGGCCAAGCCGCCATGTCACGACGCGACCGGGTGCGTCTGTTCGCCTACCTCGGTCTGCTCGCCGGCGTCGCCGGTGCGTTCGCACCGGTCGTCGTGCTGTTGCTCGTCGCCGTCGGCGTCGTGCTGGCCGCGTCGACGGTACTCGCCGCAGGGTCGGTGCGCACTGCGGGCTGGATGCTCGCCGGCAGCCTCGTCACGGGCGTGCTCGGCATCGCGCTCAACCTGCCGTGGTCGGCTACGTGGACGTGGGACACGATGACCCTGGCGGAGACTGCCGGGCCGCAAGATCGTGGTCTCCTCGACGTGATCACGTTCGGGCTCGCGGACGACTCGCTCGCCGTGCTCGCCGTAGCGCTCTACCTGCCGCTCGTTGCGGCTCTCGTGCTCGCCTCTGCGTGGCGCCTGACGTGGGCGATCAGGGCGGCGATGCTGACGGTGGTCTTCGGCGGGCTCGCCGTGCTCGTCGACCGGGGCACCATCGGTGGACGCCTTCCCGACATCGGCATCGTGCTCGCGCCCGTCGCACTCGGGCTGGCCATCGGTGCCGCCGCGGCGCTCGCCGCGTTCGAGGTCGACGTGCGCGGTACCGGGTTCGGCTGGCGGCAACCGCTCGGCATCCTCGCCGGTGTGGCCACCGTGGTCGGCCTCGTGCCGGGTGTCGTGGCCGCCGCCGACGGAGCGTGGGGGACGCCGACGCGCACCCTCGAGTCGACGTTGCGGCCGCAGCTGCCGAGCGCCGCGCAGGACGGCGAGTACCGTGTCCTCTACCTCGGCGACCCCAGCGACATCCCCGTGCCGGCACGCACGCTTCGCGACGGGGTCGCCTACGCGGTGGTCGACGACGGTCCGCTCGACGTGCGCGACCGCTGGCTCGCCCCCGACACCGTGCTCGACGACCGCCTCCGCGACGTCGTCGACGCCCTCGGGAACGGTCAGATCTCGCGCTTCGGCCGGTTCCTCGCGCCGCTCGGCGTTCGTTACGTGGTCGTCGTCGGCGCGCCGCCGCCCGGCTCCGACGGCACGTCCGACGACGAAGACATCGACGACGCCACCTCTGACCCCGGCACGGACGACGGCGGCACGGACGCCGACGCCGACGCCAGCAGGGACGTCGCCGCAACCAGCTTGATCGCCGAGCTGGAACGGCAGCTCGACCTGCGGATCGCGCTCAGCCCGCCCGAGACCGTCGTATTCGAGAACGCGGCGACGATCCCGCTGACGGCGATGCTCACCGGTCCGACCGCAGAGGCGAGCTCGATCGAGCGCTGGCGACGCCTGATCGCCGCCGACCTCTCCGACGCCGAACCGCTCGCGACCGACGTCGCCGGCCCGCTCGGCACTGGAGGTTGGGCGATCGAGTCCCGTGACGGAA
>JALZNU010000403.1 GCA_030857495.1 Actinomycetota bacterium
CACGTCGCAGACCATCTATCGCACAGACTGGGTCGGCAGCTGGGCCAACGACAGCGAGCGTGCCGTGCTCAGCGACGCCGCCCGGCGCGGCGCCATCACCGAGGGCGAGGTGGAGGTCGAGGAGATCACCGATCCGGCGAGGATGGAGGCCATCCCTGTCCGCTTCGGCGACAAGGTCATCGCTGTCCTGACCCGCGAGTGGGTCGACCGCGCCGGCCGCCAGCCGGGGGTCCTCGAGCGCACGTACCAGTCGATCTTCGACCGCTTCGCGGCGATGATCGTCGAGGGCGAGTTCCCGTTCCACGGACGGGTCCAGGACTCCAGTGCTGCGCCTCGCGTCGGCGACGGCGTGATGACGATCGACGGTGAGGGACGGGTCGAGTACGTCTCGCCCAATGCCAGTTCGGCGCTGCACCGCGTGGGCATCAACACGAACCCCGCCGGCATGCGCCTCGCCGAACTGGGCTTTCACGACGGCACGGTGCGCCAGGCGTTCGAGCGTTCTGTGCCGGTGATCGAAGAGTTCGAGCAGGGGAGCGACGTCACGCTGATGTGCCGGTGCGTGCCCATCGTCTCCGGTGGTGAGGTGACGGGTGGCGTGCTGCTGATGCGTGACGTCACCGAGTTGCGCAAGCGTGACCGGCTGCTGCTCAGCAAGGACGCCACGATCCGAGAGATCCACCACAGGGTCAAGAACAACCTGCAGACCATCTCGTCGCTGCTGCGCCTGCAGGCCCGGCGTCTCACCAACCCCGAGGCCAAGGCGGCCGTGTCGGAGTCGGTCCGCCGGATCAGGACCATCGCGCTCGTGCACGAGGCGTTGTCACGCGAGCCCGGCGACGACGTCACGTTCATCGAGATCGTGCGTCCGCTGCTGCGACTCGCCGAGGAGGGCCTCCAGTCGCCCGACCGGCCCGTCAACTTCATCCTCCGCGGAGACGGGGGGCGCATCCCCGCTGCGGTTGCGACGCCGCTGTCGGTCGTGCTGACCGAGCTGCTGCAGAACGCCGTCGACCACGGGTTTCCCGAGGGCAGCGTGGGCGGGCGGGCCGTCGTCGCTCTCGACAACGACGAGACCCGACTCGCGATCCGTGTCACCGACGACGGTCAGGGCGTCGGCGCCGACTTCGACATCGATGCCGCGACGGGACTCGGCCTCTCGATCGTGCGCACGCTCGTGACGACCGAGCTCAACGGCACCATCGAGATGCGCGCCGCGACGGCGGCAGATCTCAAGGAGGCCGAGCTGGACGAGACGACCGAGGCGGGGACGGTCGTCGAGCTGATCGTGCCCGTCGAACTCGAGACCTGACTCAGCTCGCGGCGTCGGCGCGATGGTTGACGTCGCGCTGGGCACCTGCACGCTGGCGACGGATGTGGCGGCGGTCCTCCTCGGACAGCCCACCCCAGACGCCGGCATCCTGGTTCGTCGCCAGCGCGAAATCGAGGCACGGCTCGGCGACGGGACACTCGCTGCACACCTGCTTCGCCTTGTCGATCTGTGCCAGGGCGACGCCCGTCGTGCCGACCGGGAAGAACAGCTCTGGATCCGTTTCGCGGCACAGGGCATGGTCACGCCACCGGTAGTCGGCGGCACCGAGTGCGAGGCTCGAGGCAAGGATCGACACGCAAGCTCCTCTGTTGGTCTCATCCGGACAGGTGGTGTCCGGAAGGGGGGTGTTGGGTGATGTTCGAGGCAAACCTCGACCATCTGAGACGTGGTCAGGGTATGCGGACATCAGCCAATTGACAAGGGTCGCGACCCGCCCGGCTCGAGATCGCTGCGCCGTTAGGCTCGTTGTGTGACGTCGGTGATCGCCCATCGCGGGGCGTCGCGGCTGTGTCGGGAGAACACGGTCGAGGCCTTCCGGGAGGCAGCCCGCATCGGCGCCGACGCCGTCGAGCTCGACGCCAGGCGCACCGTCGACGACGCGATCGCCGTCTCTCACGACGCCATGCTCGCCGACGGCAGGGTGCTGTGCGAGACGAAGGCGTCCGACCTACCGCCCGACGTCGCGTCGCTCGGCGAGGCGCTCGACGCATGCGCCGGAATGTGGGTCAACGTCGAGTTGAAGAACAACCCCGACGATCCCGACCACGACCCGGGTCATCGCCTCGCAGAGCTCGTCGTTGCCGAGCTCACTGCGCGTGGCGAGGACGAACGATGGCTGCTGTCGTCGTTCGACGCCGCCACGCTCGACCGTTGTCGTGAGCTGGCGCCGCAGTTGCGCACGGCGTGGCTCGTGCTCGCCGCCGACGACCCGGTCGTCGACCGTGCCGTCGCCGCAGGGCACGTCGCGCTGCATCCGTGGGTGGACACACTGAGCGGCGCCCAGATCGAGCGCTGCCGGGACGCCGGCCTCGCGGTCAACACCTGGACGTGCAACGATCGCGAGCGGATGAC
>JALZNU010000077.1 GCA_030857495.1 Actinomycetota bacterium
CGGGTGGGTTCGCCGTGGCGCCGGCGTCGACCTTGAGTGAGGTGCCCGTCACCCAGCGGGCATCGTCGCTGACGAGATAGCGCACGGCGTTCGTGACGTCGCTCGGGTCGACGAACGCCACGGGCAGCAGGTTCAGTCGCTCGCTGATCGCCTCTTGCACGTCGGCCGTACCGCCTTCGTGGCCGGCGAATAGGTCGCGCGTCGCCTGGTTCTCGACCATCGGTGTGCGAACGCTCGTCGGATGGATCGCGTTGGCGCGAATGCCGAAGCGGCCGAGCTCGACGGCGAGCGACCGCATCAGACCGACGACGCCGTGCTTCGACACCGTGTAGGCGACCGAGCCCGGCACGGCGACGAGCCCGGCCGTCGACGAGATCAGCACGATGGACCCGCCGCGCCCCTGGTCGATCAGGTGCGGGACGCACGCCCGCACGGTGTTCCACACGCCGGTCAGGTTCGTGTCGAGCACCTCGTCCCACTGTTCGTCGGAGAACTCCCACAGCGGCGCGTAGTTGATGATGCCGGCGTTCGCGACGACGATGTCGATGCCCCCGAGCTCGCTCGCCACTCGGGCGACGAACGCTCGCATTCCGTCGCGATCACGGACGTCGATGGTCGCGGCGAGGCAGCGCCGGCCCGTCGCCGACACGAGCGCCTCGGATTCGACGAGATCCTCTGCCGTCGCCGTCGCGTACGGGGTCGTGGCGAGGCGGGTGTCGATGTCGCAGATCGCGATGTCGGCACCGTCCTGCGCGAGGCCGATGGCGTGACTCCTGCCCTGGCCGCGTGCGCCACCGGTGATGAGTGCGACCTTGCCGTCGAGACGTCCCACCCGGACCGGTCTATCTGATCAGGCTGGTCCGGCGGCGCGCGCCTCGTGCACGGCGACGAGCGCCGCTCGCAGTTCGGCGATCCATTCGGCCTGATGCTGGCCGACGAGACGCACCGACCACGCCAGCGCCTCGGACCGGGAGCGGGCGATGCCCGCCTCGACGAGGGTGTCGAGCACCGCGCGCTCTGGCTGGCGCAGCCTCGTCATCACGGGCACGGCGAGCGAGGTGAACACCTCGGTCACGCCGTCGCACGTCGCGCCCCAGGCGACCTTGCGGCCGAACCTTGCTTCGGCCTCGTCGGCGATGCGCATCCGATCGGCCCTGGTCTCCTCTCGGAAGCGCGTGATCCGCCCCGCCGATGCCGCCCGTCGCGCGTCGGCGTCGCCCTCGACGGAGGGCGACGCCAACGGCAGCACGACGAGGATCTCCTCTCGGTCGACGGTGATCTCGACGGCGCCGTCGGGCCACTCGTCGGGGAGCCGGCCACTGATCCAACCCTTGATGTCGTTCATTACACAATTACATCATTACGGCAAGGCTCACACAAGTGCAGGCTCCTCCGCGACAGGCTCGCGGTCGCCGTCGGGCGATCCGTCGTCGCCCGCGTCGTCATCGCCCTCGCGGATGCCGAAGCGATCGTGGAGCCGTCGCAGCGGTGCCGGTGCCCACCAGTTGGCCTCGCCGGCGAGCTTCATGAACGCCGGCACGAGCACGCCCCGGATCACGAAGGCGTCCATCAGCACGGCGACGGCGAGTCCGAGACCGAACATCTTGATGAAGCTGACGCCGGAGGTGGCGAACGCCAGGAACGTCACCGACAGCAGCATCGCAGCGGCCGTGACGATCCTGCCCGTCTTCTCCAGACCGACGGCGACCGCCTCGTCGTTGTCGCCCGTGCGGTCGTGCTCCTCCTTGATCCGCGAGAGCAGGAACACCTCGTAGTCCATCGAGAGACCGAAGGCGATGGCGAACATCAGGATCGGCGTCGAGGTGTCGATCGAGCCGGTGGCGGTGAAGTCGAGGATGCCCGACAGGTTGCCGTCCTGGAAGATCCACACCATCGAGCCGAACGTCGCCGTCAGGCTCAGGAGGTTCATGATCATCGCCTTGAGCGGGACGAGCAGGCTGCCCGAGAGCAGGAACAGCAACACCGTCGTCGTCAGCGCGATCATGCCGAGCGCCACCGGCAGCCGATCGCCGATGGTCGAGCGGGTGTCCATCAGCTGCGCCGTTTCGCCACCGACGAGTAACTCACCGTCCGCGCCGACGACCGCGTCGACGCGGGCGCCGAGATCTCGGATCGACGACACGAGATCCTCGCCCTCGCCAGAGGCCATCTGGATCGACGGCACGACGGACATCCAGCCGCCGCCGGCGTCGGCGAACCCGGCGGATCGTGCAGTCGGCGGCGCCACCTGCTCGCCGTCGACGAACGTGCCGTTCACGGTGTCGACGCGATCGACGCCGGGCATCGACGAAACCGCGCCGGCGACCTCGCTCAACACGACGGTCGGGTCGCCGCCGCTCGTGGCACCGACGCCGTCCACGACGACGGGGAACGATTCCGAGGCGTCGCCCGACAGCTCGGTCTGCAGCAGCTCCGTCGCCTGTCGTGCAGCGTTCGACTCCGGAAGCATGCGGGCGTCGGGGTTCCCGAACTGCACCCGCAGGAACGGCGCACCGAGCAGCAGCAGGAGGGCAACGACCGTCAGGGCGAAGATGGCGGGCCGGCGCATCACTCGATGCGCGTTGCGGTACCAGAAGCCCTCAGTCGTGGGGCCCGTCCGGCGATGGAAGAGCGCGAGCCGGTCGATCCTCGTGCCGACGACGGCGAGCAGCGCCGGCAGCGTGACCAGCGACGTGACCATCGCGAGGAGGACGACGGCGATGCCGGCGTAGGCGAACGAGCGCAAGAAGTACATCGGGAAGATCAGCAGCGACGACAGCGAGACGGCCACGGTGGCAGCGCCGATGGCGATGGTGCGCCCCGCGGTCTCGACGGAGCGGATGATCGCCGCCTCGATCGTGCGGCCTCGTGCCAGCTCCTCGCGGTAGCGGGCGACGATGAAGAGGCTGTAGTCGATCGCGAGACCGAGTCCGAGCGCGGTCGTGAGGTTGATCGCGTACACGGACGTGTCCGTCATGGAGCCGATCACGAACAGCGAAAGGAACGTGCCGAGCACGGCGATCGCGCCGACGAGCAGCGGCAGGCCGGCGGCGACGAGGCCACCGAAGACGAGCACGAGCAGCACGAGTGTGATCGGCACGGCGATCGTTTCGGCGCGAGCGAGGTCGCCCTCGATCGTCTCGCCGAACGCGGCACCGAGTGCCTCGCCGCCACTGATCCCAGCACTGAGCGCCGGTGATGCGCCGTCGAGCTCGGCGAGTGCGTCCTCGGTGTGCTCGAGCGCGTTCTCGCCCTCACCGTCGAGCGCGGTGACGAGCAGGAGTGCGATGTCACCGTCGTTGCTGCGCAGCGAGGGCGGGGTGCCCGACGTCCAGTACGACGTCACCTCTGCGACGCCTGGGTGGTCGGCGAGGCGGGCGGCGAGTGCCGTGCCTGCGTCGACGCTTGCCGGGGAGTCGACATCGGAGTCCGCGGCGGTGGCGACGACGACGATCTCGGCGTCACCGCCGCCGAAGCGCCCGTTGACGACGGCGGCGGCTGCGGCGCTCTCGGACCCCGGGTCTTCGAAGCCCTCGTCCTCGAGCACCGAGAAGGCGCGGGTGCCGATCACCGCTGAGGCGACCATGAAGAGCACGGTGAAGGCGAGGATGAGGCGGCGCCGCCGGATCGAGAAGGCGCCGAGTCGGGTCAGGAATCGTTCGGATTGCATGTGTCGATCGTGCGCCCGCCCGAGTCCCACGTCATCGACCCGCGGCCGGTCGTCGTGCGGTCCCACGGCACGGGGTCGGACCGTCCTGGGGTCTCGTGACCGGCGACACCGACCACGCCTATCGTTGGACGGCATGGACGACGTGCGCGGCGGTGGCGAGGCGATTCCGCCGTCGAGCCGGGACCTGTCGCTGTCGGCCGAGATGATCCTGCCGCTCGCCGCGGCGGCGATGGCGCTCGTCGCGATCTTCGGCGCAGGCGCGCCCGAGGCGGTCACCATCGCGGCCTCGATCGTCGGTCTCGGGCCGTGGACGCTGCTCGCCGGCGGCATCCGGCTCCCGCTCGTCCTGTTCGCGCTCTGGACCTGCGCCTCCGGGGCCGTCACCGTGCTCGTCGGCGACAACCCGGGCGGTGTCTTCCCGATGCTGATCGCCGTCGTGTACATCGCATGGTCGACCGACGACTGGTGGCTCATCGGCGCCGTGATGGCGACGCCGGTCTTGGCGATCGTCGCGCTCGAGGTGATCGAGTCGCCGCAGGAGTCGGGAGCCGTCTACTTCATCGGCGGGTCGGCGATCTCGCTGCTGAGCGGACGGATGCTGCGCCGCCAGGACTGGCTGATGGGGGAGTTGCGATCGATGCAGGCGTTGCGGGTCGAGCACGCCGCCGGCGAGGAGCGCACTCGCATCGCCCGTGAGGTGCACGACGTCGTCGCCCACTCGCTCACGGTGGTGATGCTGCACGTCACGGGCGCTCGGCGTGCGATGGCTGTTGATCCCGACCGAGCGGGCGACGCGTTGGAGCGGGCAGAGAAGGTGGGGCGCGAGAGCCTCGACTCGATCCGTCAGATCGTCGGGCTGCTGCGCGACGGCGAGCCGCCCGACGACGCCGGCCGTGACGGCCTGCGCGTTCCGCAGCCCGGCCTCGCCGACCTCGACGCGCTCATCGACGGCTACCGGTCGGCGGGTGTGACCGTCGAGGATTCGGTTGCGATCGACGACGCCGACATCGACCCCGCGATCCAGCTCGTCGCCTATCGCGTCGTGCAGGAGTCGCTCTCGAACGTGCAGCAGCACGCGCCGGGGGCACCGAGCGTGGTGCGGATGTGGACCGAGATCGGCGACTCGCACGACACCGACTCGCACGATGGCGGCGGTGGCGTGCCCGTGACGTCGATCGTCCACGTGCACGTCGCCGTCGACAACGACGTGTCGCCGTCGGCCGGCGTGGACGCCGGCCGAGGAACGTCGCAGTCGACTTCGCGTCTCGGGCTCGGTGTACGCGGGATGCGCGAACGGGTCGTCGCCGCAGGCGGGAGCTTCACCGCCGGTGCGACCGGTCCGGGCGGTTGGCGCGTGACCGCGACGTTGCCGCTGCGCACCGTACCGGCGGCTCGTCCGCACGCGCGGCAGGCTGGAGACTTGCCGTCGCCGCAGTCGCGGGCTCCGTCGTGAACGACCAGACCGACGAGGCGGTCGGCTCGACCATGCCGACGGTGCCGACCGTCTCGGTCGTGCTCGTCGACGACCAGGAGCTGGTGCGGGCGGGCGTGGCGTTCATCCTCTCGACGGATGACCGGATCCGGCTCGTCGCCGAGGCGCCGAACGGCGAGCTCGGCGTGCATGTCACGGCCGCGCACTCGCCCGACGTCGTGATGATGGACGTACGGATGCCGGCGATGGACGGGCTCGAGGCGACCCGCCGGATCCGTGCCGATGACGGGCCGCCCGTGCTCATCCTCACCACGTTCGACGACGACGACGTGCTGTGGGGCGCCGTCGAGGCGGGCGCCGCAGGGTTCGTGCTGAAGGACGCGCCGGCGGACGAGCTGCTCGACGCCGTGCACACCGTCGCCCGTGGCGGCTCGTGGCTCGACCAGCGAGTGATGCCACGAGTGCTCGCCGCCCTTCGCCGCCCCGGCACGGCGGGCGGGCGCAACCGCCCGGCTGCGTTCGATCGGCTCTCGGATCGGGAGCTGGAAGTGCTCGTGCTGGTGGCGAAGGCGATGTCGAACCAGGAGATCGCCGACGCGCTGCACCTGAGCGAGCGGACCGTGAAGGGTCACATCGGCAGCATTTTCTCGAAGCTCGGCGCACGAGATCGCGCAGCGGCCATCGTCGCCGCCTACGACGCCGGCATCATCGCCCTCCGCCCAACCACCTGACGTGTCCGCCGCCGGGCGGCCGCGCTCGCGACCCCACCCACCACCATCTGGGCGGGATCTCTCCCACCGCCAGGTCTGGGCGGGATTTCTCGCAGGGGCTGCGACGAATCCCGCCCAGACTGTTCGGGGGCGAGTGCTACGCGGCGCCCCCCTCGGCGTGCGCGACGAGCTCGAGACGGGCACCCTGATACAAGGTGAGAACGGAGGGATGGCGCCATGATGGGCGGGTGACGAGATCGATCGAGCCGTACGAGGAACGACGTTGGGCAGGGACGCCGTACCCGTTAGGGGCCAGCTACGACGGCTCGGGCACCAACTTCTCGCTCTTCTCCAGCGTCGCGGACGGCATCGAGTTGTGCCTGCTCGATGGCGCCGACCGCACGAGCGAGCAGCGCATCGAGGCCACGGAGGTCGACGGCTACATCTGGCACGTCTACCTGCCAGAGGTTCGCTCGGGCCAGCACTACGGGTGGCGCGTCCACGGCCCCTGGGACCCCGACCGCGGCCTGTGGTGCAACCCTTCGAAGCTCCTGCTCGACCCCTACGCGAAGTCGATCGACGGCGAGGTCGACTGGGACCCGTCCTGCTTCGCCTACGAGTTCGACGATCCCGACCAGCCCAACGCCGACGACAGCGCCGCCCACGTGCCGCTCGCCGTCGTCAATGACCCGTTCTTCGATTGGGGCAACGACCGCCCGCCGCAGACGCAACTGCACGACACCGTCATCTACGAGGCGCACGTACGCGGCATGACGCAGCACCATCCCGGAATCCCCGAGCTGATCCGCGGCACGTACGCGGCGATGGCCCATCCGGCGATCATCGAGCACCTGCACTCGCTCGGCGTGACGGCCGTCGAGCTGATGCCGGTCCACCAGTTCATCCACGACCACCACCTCGGAGCGCGCGGGCTGCGCAACTACTGGGGATACAACTCGATCGCCTACCTCGCGCCGCACAACGGCTACACGTCGCACGGACCCCTCGGCCAGGTTCAGGAGTTCAAGTCGATGGTCAAGGCGCTGCACGCCGCCGGCATCGAGGTCATCCTCGACGTCGTCTACAACCACACGGCCGAGGGGAGCCACCTCGGTCCGACGTTGTCGATGCGTGGCATCGACAACCCCTCCTACTACCGCCTCGTCGAGGACTCGCCGCGCCACTACCTCGACTTCACCGGCACCGGCAACAGCCTCAACATGCGTCAGCCGCACGTGCTGCAGCTGATCATGGACAGCCTTCGCTACTGGGTGCTCGACATGCATGTCGACGGCTTCCGGTTCGATCTCGCCTCGACGCTGGCCCGCGAGCTGTACGCCGTCGACCGCCTCTCCGCGTTCTTCGACCTCGTCCAACAGGATCCTGTGATCTCCCAGGCGAAGCTCATCGCCGAAC
>JALZNU010000404.1 GCA_030857495.1 Actinomycetota bacterium
CGACACGGAGGCGGCCGCCGGCGCCGAGCAAGCGGCGGGCGAGGACCATGCAGTGACCGGCGAGGTGCCGGCGGTGGCAGGGGACGAGCAGGCAGCCACTGGTGAGGATCACGCAGTCGGGGAGGAGCACGCAGCCGGCAAGGATCCCGCAGCGGGTGAGGATCCGGCGGTGGCCGAGGATGAGCAGGCGGCCGGCGAGGAGCACGCGGCCGGCGAAGAGCACCCAACGGGCGAGAAGGAGCACGCAGCCGGCGAGGAGCACCCAACGGGCGAGAAGGAGCACGCAGCCGGCGAGGAGCACGCAGCCGCAGCCACCGACTGGCCGCGGCCGTACGACCCGGCGAAGCCGCTCGACATCGACGGCGTCAAGGGCGTCTCGGGTCAGCAGCAGGCGTGGGCCACGGCGCTCATCGAGCGCACCCAGAAGGATCTCCCGATGTACGCCAGCACCGACGAGGCGTACGCCGCGGGCTACCGCAGCATCGGCGACGCCGACACGGGGGTCGAGCACTACATCAACTACAGCTACCTCGCAGACGGGGTGTCGCTCGACCCCACGAAGGCAGAATCGCTCGTCTACCAGGTGGACGGCAAGCAGCGCACCCTCGTGTCGGCGATGTTCATCTCAGAACCCGAGTACAAGTCGGCGACCGACCCCGAACTCACGGAGCTCGCCGGTCCGCTGATCACGTGGCACACGCACGAGAACCTCTGCTGGACGGGTGGCGAGGACGGTCCGATCGTCGTCGGCACCGCCGATCGCCAGGAGGACTGCCCTGAGGGTTCGGTGCTCACCGGAGGCGGCAAGCCGATGACGCACGTGTGGATCGCGCCGCACGAATGTGGGCCGTTCGCCGCGCTCGAAGGGAACGGCGCGGGCCAGGTGGGCGACGGCACCGCAACGCGCACGGACGTGTGCTCGAAGGGCCACCACGCCGACGGCGAGGACGCGAACGCGGGCAAGAAGGATGACCCAGAGGTGGAGGCTGTCGCACCCAAGCCCTACGACCCGAAGAAGCCGATCGACCTCGGCGGCGTCAAGGGCGTGAGCCCCGAACAGCAGGCGCGAGCCGAGAACCTCATCGCCATCACATTGATCCGGCTGCCCAAGTACGCCAGCACCGACGCTGCTTACGCCGACGGGTTCCGCAGCATCGGCGACGCCGCCACCGGTTATGAGCACTACGTCAACTGGTCGTACATCAACGACGAGCACGAGCTGAACCCGGACTACCCTGAGAGCCTCGTTTACCAGGCCGACGCCGCCACCGGGGAGCGCAAGTTGGTGTCGGTGATGTTCCTGCTGTCGGGCGGCAAGACACTCGACGACGTGCCCGACATCGGCGGCGCCTTGACCCAGTGGCACATCCACGACAACCTGTGCTTCTCATCTGATCCGGCGAAGGCGCCGAAGGGGGCGCCGGTCGAGTCGGTGGTGGTTGCGCTCACCGATGCCGACGGCACGTGCTCAACGGGCTTCAAGCTGTCAGAGAACCCGATGATCCACGTGTGGATCATCCCGCACAAGTGTGGTCCGTTCTCCGCCCTCGAGGGCGTCAGTGCCGGACAGGTGAGGCCCGGCGAGGAGCACGCCTGCGACGAGGCCCACGGCAGTCATTGATCTTGCGGGCTTCGGCGCCGCTGCGCTTCGCCGTCGCGCCTTGTGCGGCTCGTCGCTGGCGCTTCCCTCGCCGCGTACCGGGTGTGCAAGAAACATGCGATTGGGGTTGCAGGTTCTATTGAACTGTGGTTACATCGGAACGATCAGCACGTCAAGCTGTGGAGAGGAGAAGGAACAATGCTGATGCGTACCGACCCATTCCGTGAACTCGATCAGCTCACCGAGCGTGTCCTCGGCACTCGCGCCCATCCGGCCGGCATGCCCATCGATGCGTACCGTCGAGGCGAGCAGTTCGTCGTCGAGATCGACTTGCCGGGTGTCGCCAAGGACTCGATCGACCTCACCGTGGAGCGCAACGTCCTCACCGTGCAGGCGGCGCGGACGCGCACCGCGGACGACAAGGTTGACATGGTCGTCGCCGAGCGGCCGATCGGAACCTTCCGTCGTCAGTTGTTTCTCGGGGACACGCTCGACACCGATCGCGTCGAGGCGAACTACGACGTCGGCGTGCTGACCTTGACGATTCCCGTTGCCGAGCGGGCGAAGCCCCGGCGTCTCTCTGTCGGTTCGAACCAGGCACCCGGTACGTCGCGAGCCGCCGCGGTCGAGGCGACCTCGGACGACGGCGCGTCGTCATCGCCTGTCGAGTCGAGGGGGCAACCGGTCGGCAGCGCTTCGTGACGGGGTCGACCGGACGGCTCCCCGGCACGGCGGCGATCCTCGCCTTCGACGATCGTTCGGCTTCGTTCTACACGGTCGGGCAGGTTTCCGAC
>JALZNU010000405.1 GCA_030857495.1 Actinomycetota bacterium
GGTGACGATGCCGACGGCGTCGACGACGGGGAGGTCGTCGTCCTTGAGGAAGCGCAACGCCGCATACTCGCGCCGAGCGAGCGACTCGGTCGTCTCTTTCAGGGCGAAGATCCGGTCGTCGTCGTCGGCGCCCTTGACGAAGCGCACGACGTGTCGGCTGGCGCCGCGTGCGAGCTGGACGAGGCGGGCGTCGTGCCACTTTTCGAGCGGGATCGACCAGGGAAGGTCGAACAGATCAGGTGCTTGGCCTGGCACGAACTGGAAGCGCACGGGCACCGCACGATCGTACGCCCGCCCGTCAATCGAGCGCTGACGGCGTCGCTGTCGGTGTCATACCCCCTCCGTAGAATGGGCTCTGCGATGTCCGTGACGAACGACGAACCCGACGCCACGCTCGAGTCGGGCCTCAACCCCGATCAGCTCGATGCCGTCGTCCATCGGGGCAGCCCGTTGCTCGTCGTCGCCGGAGCCGGCTCTGGCAAGACCCGCGTGCTCACCCATCGCATCGCGCACCTCATCGACGAGGGTGTGCCGCCGTCGGCGATCCTGGCCATCACGTTCACCAACAAGGCGGCGGAGGAGATGCGTCACCGCGTCGCCGCGCTCGTCGGTCCCATCACGCGCGGGATGTGGATCAGCACGTTCCACTCGGCGTGCGTGCGCATCCTGCGCGCCAACGCCGACCGTCTCGGATACCCCCGGCAGTTCTCGATCTACGACCAGGCCGACGCGCAGCGGCTCACCGGCTACGTCATCCGAGATCTCCACCTCGACTCGAAGCGGTTCCCACCACGAGGCGTGCACGGTGCGATCAGCCGCTGGAAGAACGAACTCGTGTCGCCCGCGGAGGCCAAGCTCGTCGCCGACAACCCGTTCGCTCGCAAGCACGCCGACGTCTTCGCCGAGTACCAGCTGCGCCTGCAGCGCGCCGGGGCCATGGACTTCGACGACCTCTTGACCAAGACCGTCGAGCTGCTGCGCCAGCACCCCGACGTGCTCGCCGGCTATCAGCAGCGGTTCCAGCACCTGCTCGTCGACGAGTACCAGGACACCAACCTCGCCCAGAACGAGCTCGTGCTGATGCTCGGCGCCGCCCACGGCAACGTCACCGTCGTCGGCGACACCGATCAATGTCTTCCCGGCGAGGCGATGATCTCGACACCCACGGGCCCGATGCGCATCGAGGGTGTCCGGGTCGGCGATCAGGTGCTCGGCACTGCAGGCGCTTCGGCGCCGGCAGTCGGCACCGTCGTCGACATCCGCTCCTCTTCGACTGCAGGCCCGCTGATTCGGGTCGTCGTCGCAAGCGGCGATCGGCGTGTGGTGGTGCGGGCGACGCCCTTCCACCTCGTCCCGGCTCGGCTCGTACCGATTGCCGACACTCACGTCGTCTACCTCATGTATCGAGCCGACCGCGGCTACCGCATTGGACGTACGACAGGAATGCGCAGCCCAGGGCGGAAGATGGCGGCCCAACCGGGACACATCGTGCGTGCCAACCAGGAGCACGCCGATGCGCTCTGGGTGCTTCGATGCTGCCCGACCGTCGCAGAAGCGTCCTACTACGAGTCGTTCTTTGCTGCTCGGTACGGGTTGCCGACGGCGTGCTTCCACTCCGTGGGTCGGAACCTGGCGATGGACGACACCTACCTTCAACGCCTCTACTCCGAACTCGACACCGAGCTGGGGGCGAAGGAGCTCATGGATGAACTGCTCTTGCACCCAGACTTCCCGCACCATCGTCCTCAGAACGGGGCCCGACGGTCGACGCTCAATCTGACGATGTTCTCGGACGCACGTGGGACGTCCGCCTACCACCGGGTGCAGTGGTCGTCAAACCGGATGGACCTCGCCGAGAGTCTGGAAGGCGCGGGCGTCGCCGTCCGTTCTGCGAAAGGCAGCGCGGTGCGCTACGAGACCTCGTGGAAGGACTACGGACGTGCGCTCGACGACGCGTGGCGCGTCGCAACCGCCGGTGGTCTCGATATCAAGCGGCGGATGGCAGTCGGTGGCGCCATCTACGACGTGATGCCGCTGTCCCATGTGCGTCCGGGCATGGAGGTGCTGATCGAGGTCGACGGTCACCTCGAGGTCGGGTCCGTGGAGTCATCGCGTGTCGAGGAGTTCGAGGGGCGAGTATTCGATCTCGAGGTCACTCCCACGCACAACTACGTCGCCGACGGCATGGTCGTGCACAACAGCGTGTACCGGTTTCGAGGAGCGGACTTCCGCAACATCTTGCAGTTCGAGGATGCGTTCCCGGCGACGCAGACCATCGTGCTCGATCAGAACTACCGCAGCTCGCAGACCATCCTCGACGCCGCCAACGCGGTGATCTCCAACAACGACGACCGCAAGGACAAGAACCTCTGGACCGACGCCGGACGTGG
>JALZNU010000406.1 GCA_030857495.1 Actinomycetota bacterium
TCGTAGCACCGCCACCCTCCTTGGTCACCTTGCGGCTGACGGCGCCACGAACGGGGAGGCGTTCGACAAAGACCCAGCCGACGTTGGGCACTGGCTTGCCGCCGATCAGGCGACCCTCGTCGAACAGCCACTCATAGGTGCCGTGGAACTCCTGGAACGAGTCGTTGCTGAGCACCTTGGCGCCGACCTTGTTGGCGATGCTGAGCACGAACGCATCGCCGCGGCCGATGGCACCGGCCGGGGGCGTCACGAGCTCGTTGTTGGCGACGCCGGCGTCGAAGTCCTTCACCTCGCCGGCGTCGATGCGGTGACCGAAGGAGGCGTCGACGACGACGGTGACGGTGACGTCGGGATGCTCCTCCATGAACGCCATGACGGCATCGCTGAGCTGGGCGAGGCTCGGCTTCGATCGTCCCTCTGTGGCGATGTTGGAGCCGTCGACCACCACCAGGTCGCCTCGCTGTTGTGCCATCAGACGGACCTCACCGTGCCGAGCACGACCGTGCCGAGCTCGTCGGCGATGTCACGAGACGACGCCGTCACGGTGAGCTCGACGAGGCGACCGTCGAGCAGCAGCTGCGTGTCGACGCCGTAGACGGCTTGGGTGCCGATCATCAAGGTGTACACCCCTCGCACGTAGTCGACGTCGCCGGCGCTGGTCGTCTCCACCTGGAGATCCGTGGCTCCGAGGGCCTGCAGCGTCTGGCTGAGCTGGTCCTCGGACGGGAGCGCCGTGCCTTCGAGACCCTGCGCCGTGATGTTGTCGACGTAGCCCTCCGACGTCGCCGGCGCGAAGACGTAGAGGTCGACCGTCTCCGTGAGGAACAGCTCGAACTCCTCGTTCGAGAGCCCCGCACGCAGTGCGAGCTCCTCGAACGCCGGAGCGGTGTAGAAGTCGTCGCCGAGCTCGGTGGGATCGAGCTCGG
The DNA here is from genome assembly GCA_030857495.1 of Actinomycetota bacterium. Classification (GTDB taxonomy): domain Bacteria; phylum Actinomycetota; class Acidimicrobiia; order Acidimicrobiales; family Ilumatobacteraceae; genus JACDHN01. Next base: position 927 of record JALZNU010000406.1, read on the forward strand.
TGTACGTCTCGGGCACGGCGAATGCAATACCGAGCGTGGACGACTCGACGAGCACCGTGCCGGCCGGGATGGTGGTGGTGGCCAATCCCGTCGCAGGCGTCGCGGTGGGACCGGAACCCGTGCCGTCGGACGAGTCGTCGGTGACCTCCATCGACGCGGAGGCCGTCGTCTGGGCGGCTGTCGCCGATCCGGACGCCGACGCCGACATCACGGTGTCCGTGCTGGTAGGGGTGGCGGACGACTCACGCTCGGACGTGCACGCCGACGCGGCTGCGAGGAGACACAGGGCTGCCGCCGCGGCAGCTGTTCGGTGCATGGGCCACATCGTACGGTCAGCCATAGAGTCGCCCACGTGACCCGCTCGCCTCGCGCCACGACCTACCGCGCCGTGCTGTTCGACTTCGGCGGTGTCGTGCTCACGAGCCCGTTCGACGCGTTCAACGAGTACGAACGGGCGAACGGGCTACCGCACGACTTCATTCGCGGCGTCAACGCTCGTGATCCCGACTCGAACGCGTGGGCGCGTCTCGAGCGGGCCGAGCTCGACAGTGACGGCTTCGACAGTGCGTTCGGCGACGAGTCGGCGCTCCTCGGGCGCCGCGTCCCTGGCGCAGCCGTCATCGCTCTACTCGCCGGATCGATCCGCGACGAGATGGTGGAGGCGATCGAGGATGTCCGCCGCAGGGGGTTGCTGACGGCGTGCCTCACGAACAACGTCGTCAACAGCAGTCCGCAGACCGGGAGCGAGATCGCCGCCGTCATGTCGTTGTTCGACGATGTCGTGGAGTCGTCGGTGATCGGGGTTCGCAAGCCCGAGCCGCGCTTCTACGAGATCGCCTGCGAGCGACTCGACGTCGATGCGGAGGAGTGCATCTTCCTCGACGACCTCGGCGTCAATCTCAAGCCGGCCCGTGCGATGGGCATGACCACGATCAAGGTGACGTCGGGACCGCAGGCCGTCGCCGAGCTCCGCGCTGCGCTGGACGGCCAACTGGACTGACAGGAGCGACGATGACTCCGCCGCGGGCGCGCGCTGGCGGTCGACGTGTTCGACGCTGCGACGTTGACATCCGCGGGGCGGTGTGCGGCGAGGGGTCGGGCGACGCTCGACCGGTTCGACGCCGCCCTGGCTCGCCGTGCGAAGCGGCTCACCGCGGCCGGTACGGTGCGCGACGCCACCGCAGTGCTCGACCCCGACGGTCGACGAGCATCGGGTGACGTCGACGCCGCGAGACGACGAGCAGCGGCGATCGCTGACAGCCCGACTCTGGGTGACGCCTTTGAACGCGGTGGGTTGCCGGCAGCGCATCTCGACGTCATCGCACGCGCCCGCCGAGCGCTACGCGGCGAGATGCTGCGCCGCTTCGACGCTGAACAGGACGACCTGCTCACCGCAGCGGGTCGTCAGCCGTTGTCGGTGTTCCGCCGCACGGTGACGCGCCTGGTCGAACGTCTCCACGCCG
>JALZNU010000407.1 GCA_030857495.1 Actinomycetota bacterium
CGACGGTGCAGCCCGCGGAGTACGACGTCGTGGCCGGCTGGGTCGACGCGGGTCGCGAGCTGTGGCCAGGCGTCGTACCGTCGCTCGAGCCCGACCGGCCCCCGAGCGGTGCTGAGCTGACCCGACGGCTGCTCTCGTGGTGGGCAGACCTTGGCCACAGTGACGTCGAGCATCTGCCTGCGACGACAGTGACGCCTGCCTGTGGGCTCGCCGGAGCGTCACCGGAGTGGGCACGTACGGCGCTCGAGCTGGCCGCGCAGGTGACCCAGAACATGTCGGCGGAGCAAGGCAGGATGACGTCATGACCGAGGCCCAGACATCGAGCGAGATTCCGGCGGTGCAGACCGCTCCCACGGATGCGAAGGCGCGGCACGCCGAGCTGGCCGACGTGGTCGAGGGGCATCGGCTGCGCTACCACACGCTTGACGCCCCGACGGTCAGCGACGGCGAGTACGACGCCCTGATCCGGCAGCTGCACGAGCTCGAGGACGACTATCCCGAGCTGCGCACACCCGACTCCCCGACCCAGAAGGTAGGCGGCGACGTCTCCACCCTCTTCACACCCGTTGAGCACGCCGAGCGGATGATGAGCCTCGACAACGCCTTCTCCGCCGACGACCTCGCGGCCTGGGCAGCCCGCCTCGAGCGGGAGGGCGCCACCGATGCCGAGTTCCTGCTGGAGCTCAAGGTCGACGGGGTGGCGATCAACCTGACCTACGAGCGTGGAGGTCTGGTGCGGGGCGCAACCCGAGGTGATGGCCGCATCGGGGAGGACGTGACGCCGAACGTCCGGACGATCGAGGGCATCCCCGTGCGGCTGACCGGCACCGACGACTACCCCGTCCCGGCGCTGGTCGAGGTGCGCGGCGAGGTGTACTTCCCGGTCGAGGCCTTCGCCCAGCTCAACGCGTCCCTCGTAGCGGCGGGCAAGGCGCCGTACTCGAACCCACGCAACTCCGCGGCCGGCTCCCTGCGGCAGAAGCAGCCCAAGGTCACGGCGACCCGACCGCTGCGGATGGTCTGCCACGGGCTCGGCAGACGTGAGGGCTTCGAGCCCGGTCGGCAGTCGGAGTCGTATGCCGCGCTCAAGGCTTGGGGCCTGCCCACGAGCGACCGTGCGAGGGTCGTCAAGGACATGGCGGGCGTGCTGGAGTTCGCCGAACACTACGGCGAGCACCGCCACGACGTCGAGCACGAGATCGACGGAGTCGTCGTCAAGGTCGACCAGGTCTCGTTACAGCGCCGGCTCGGGTCGACGTCGCGCGCTCCACGGTGGGCGATCGCGTTCAAGTACCCGCCCGAGGAGGTCACCACCAAGCTCCTCGACATCACGGTCAACGTCGGTCGCACCGGACGGGTGACGCCGTACGGGAGGATGGAGCCGGTGCGGGTCGCGGGCTCGACGGTCGAGTTCGCCACGTTGCACAACGCGTCGGAGGTCAAGCGCAAGGCTGTGCTCATCGGCGACACCGTCGTGCTGCGCAAGGCGGGCGACGTGATCCCCGAGATCGTCGGCCCGGTCGTCGACCTGCGCACCGGTGACGAGCGGGAGTTCGAGATGCCGACCCGGTGCCCTGACTGCGACACGCAGCTCGCGCCCGCCAAGGAGGGTGATGCCGACATCCGGTGCCCCAACGCACGGTCGTGCCCGGCTCAGCTGCGCGAGCGCGTCTTCCACGTAGCCGGACGCGGGGCATTCGACATCGAGGTGCTTGGCTACGAGGCTGCCGTGGCGCTGCTCGACGCCGATGCGATCCACGACGAGGGTGACCTGTTCGGCCTCGACGAGGCGACGCTGCTCACGGCTCCACTGTTCACCAAGCAGGACGGTGGGTTGTCAGCAAACGGTCAGCGGCTCATCGACAACCTTGACAAAGCCAAGGAGCAGCCGCTGTGGCGGGTCCTGGTCGCACTGTCCATCCGACACGTCGGGCCAACGGCGGCACGCGCTCTAGCTGAGTCCTTCGGGTCCATGGAGGCGATCGAGCAGGCCACGGTCGAGGAGATTGCGGCCGTCGACGGCGTCGGGACGACGATCGCGGAGTCGGTGGTCGAGTGGTTCGGCGTCGACTGGCACGCAGAGGTGGTCGACAAGTGGCGTCGGGCTGGCGTGCGCATGGTCGATGAGCGTGACGCGTCGATCGCGCGCACCTTGGAAGGGCTGTCGATCGTCGTGACGGGTTCCCTCGACGGGTGGTCACGCGACCAGGCCAAGGAGGACATCGTCGCTCGTGGTGGCAAGGCCAGCGGCTCGGTGTCGAAGAGCACCGCATTCGTCGTCCTCGGTGAGGCGCCCGGATCCAAGTACGACAAGGCCGTCTCGCTCAAGGTGCCGATCCTCGACGAGGACGGGTTCGCGGTCCTGCTGGGCGACGGGCCCGACGCCGC
>JALZNU010000408.1 GCA_030857495.1 Actinomycetota bacterium
CCCGCGCCATCCCGGCCCGATCGTCATCTCGCTCGGTTGTGACACACGGCATCTCGACGTCGGGTTCAGCGACTGGGTCGGCGTGCTCCACGCCGCTCGCGCCGAGCTGGTGGTCTCCACGATCTCGCCGGTGCCGGGCAAGGACGTCGCCGATCTCGTCGAGCGGCTCTTCTTGCTCGTCCCCCAGCTGCTGCGCGGTCCGGGTCCGTACCGATTCGGCGAGCTGCTCACGGTCGTCCGTCGAGCACTCATCGCAGAGGGTGACGTGCTGGCGCTCGCCATCACCGCCTCAGGAGACGGCGACGTCGAGCTGTCCGGCGGCGAGCGCAGCGAGCCGACGGTGCGGGGCTGACGATGCTGTCGGTCGAGATGTTGGCGGCGAGGTACGGCGACTCGTTGCTCGTCACGTGGGGTGCGTCCGGCGACGAGCACCGCATGCTGATCGATGCCGGTCTCGCCGGTGCCTATCCGGCGATCAAGGCGCGCCTCCTCGAGCTCGACTGCGACATCGATCTGCTCGTCGTGACGCACGTCGACATCGACCACGTCGGCGGTGCCGTCAAGCTGCTCGCCGACGACGAGGTCGCACGACGTGTCGCGAGCGTCTGGTTCAACGGATACGTCCATCTCGAACAGTTCAGCGACATCCTCGGTGCACTCGACGGCGAGCGGCTGACAGCGCTGATCCGGGCGCGCGCGATGACGTGGAACGCGGGTTGGCCAGACGCACCGAACGACGAGTGCGGCGGGGCGATCGTCGTCCGCGACATCCCTCCCGTGGTCGAGCTCGGCGGCGGCGCGACGATCACGCTGCTCTCACCGACGCCCGACAAGCTGTGCCGGCTGCACGACGTCTGGTTGGACGCGATCACCAAGGCAGGACTCGTCGACGGGACCGATGGCGTCCGTGACGAGGCGGAGGCGGACCGGATCGCCGACCTGCTCGGTTCGCTTGCCGACCTTGCCGACGTGCGCAGCGATCCCGACGACGCCGAGGCGAACGGATCGAGCATCGCCTTCGTGTTCGAGCACGAGGGTGTCCGCATCCTCTTCGGCGGCGACGCCCACTCTGACGCGTTGCTGGAGTCGCTGGCGCACCTTGCGCCGGAGGGCGAGCGCTACCGCGTCGACGCCTGCAAGTTGCCGCACCATGGCAGCCGTCGCAACGTCTCGTCGGCGTTCGTGGAGCGCCTCGACTGCTCGTACTGGTGGTTCTCGTCCAACGGCGTGCGGTTCCATCACCCCAACGACGAGGCGATCGCCCGGGTGATCCGCTACGGATCGCCGGGCGCCCGTCTCGCCGGCAACTACCGCAGCGACCGCTGGGCGGCCTTCACCGCAGCGCATCCGCCGGGCGAGAACGGCTATGCGTTGGAGCTGCCCGACGAGGGCTGCGAGGGTCTGAAGATCACGCTCGATCCGCCGGCTCGGGCGGCGGGGGCGGCAGCTGCTCGGTCGCGCTGACCCGGCTGCGAGTGAACAGCAGGGCTCCGCGTCGCGCCCGCTGGGTCGAGGACTGGCGGTGTCGAACTCTACTGTCGGGCGATGGCCATCGATTTCAGCCTCTCGCCCGAGCTCGAGGCGATCCGGGCGCGCACACGCTCCTTCGTCGACGAGGTGGTGAAGCCCGGTGAGGCTCGCATCGAGGACGAAGGGCTGCGCGACGACGACAAGAGCGAGTACCTGAAGGTGCTGCTCGACATGCGACGCCAGGCGAAAGAGGCCGGGCTGTGGCTCCCGCACATGCCAGAGGAGTGGGGCGGCATGGGGCTCGGCCATGTCGAGCTGGCGATGGTGCAGGCCGAGGCGGCAAAGGCGTACCACGGGCCGTGGGTGCTCAACTGCCAGGCACCAGACGAGGGCAACATGCACACGCTCGTGCACTGGGCGACCGACGATCAGAAGGAGCGCTTCCTCCGTCCGCTCTGCGAGGGACGGACGTGGTCGTGCTTCGCGATGACCGAGCCCGAGGTCGCAGGCTCTGATCCGACGCTGATCCAGACGCGTGCCGAGCCCGACGGCGACGAATGGGTGATCAACGGCCACAAGTGGTTCATCTCCAACGCCCACCGTGCCAACTTCGCGATCCTCGTCGCCCGCACGGAGGACGATCCCGACCTGCCACAGGCGGCGAACACGGCGTTCCTCGTGGAGCTGCCGTCGGAGGGGTGGAACGAGGTACGCCAGATCGAGACGATGCACGGCTCGACGGGTCATTCCGAGATCGTCCTCGAGGACCTGCGAGTTCCGAACGCCAACATGCTCGGCGGTCGCGGGCAGGGGCACCTGCTCGGTCAGTACCGGCTCGGTCCGGCCCGTCTCGCGCACTGCATGCGCTGGATCGCGCAGGCGGAGATGGCGCTCGACATGATGGTCGAG
>JALZNU010000409.1 GCA_030857495.1 Actinomycetota bacterium
CTGGTTCGAGGTCCGCTACATCGGCGTCGATGTCGACGGCCGTCGCTACCTCGACGTGTTCGCCGAGTGCAACCCGTACGTCACCGACGAGGAGCCGGCGTGCACGATCCGGGCCCGCTTCGACGTCGCCACCCAGCGACTCGTCGAGTTCGAGGCGAGCTGATCGCTCGTCGCCGCACCACGTCGCAACTCGCTCGACCGACGATGCGACGTCGCGGCACACTGCCCGCATGACGATTCGCATCCAGGCCATCTCGTTCGACGCTCACGATCCGCGGGCGCAGGCGCGCTGGTGGGCCGAGGCACTCGGGTGGCGCGTCACCGACGAGGACGACGACGAGAGCGTCCTCGAACCTCCTGCAGGTAGCCCCGAGGACGGCGTTGCGGCTGACATCTTGTTCGCCGCTGTGCCGGAGGACAAGACCGTGAAGAACCGCATCCACCTCGATCTGCGGCCCGACGACCAGGCGGCCGAGGTGGCGCGCTACGAGGCGCTCGGCGCGCGACGTGTCGACGTCGGGCAATCGAACGACGTGACGTGGGTCGTCATGGCCGACCCGGAGGGCAACGAGTTCTGCCTCCTGCGAGCCCTCACCGCCGAAGAGCTCGCCGAGGACTAGCCCCCGGCATCGCCGGACTTACCTGGCTCACCTCCGCGGTCGCGTTCTGCCCAGCCCACATAGCCGTATAGGCGATCCGCATCCCGTCAACGTCGACGCAATCCATGCCTGAGAACGGCTCCAGGAAGCGGTGCTCGATCGTCAGGGTCGCGGTCCGTCGCCGGATGCAGACGGCCCCTGCGCCTCGAACTCATCGCGCGGCCGCGAGGTCCTCCCGCGCTTCCTTGGGAGGCCGGTGTGGGCCTTTGCGTTAGCCCGACGACGACGACGCGTGCGGCGCCAGGCTGCGCACCGCTGTCCAGAAGTCGAGGTCGGGATCGAGCGGCAGCAGGGCCAACGACGACGTCGTGACGCCATTGGCGAAGTACTCGTCGATCCTCGCCCTGCAGTGCTCGGGCGACCCGTGCACGACGAGGTCGTCGACGATCTCGTCGGGGATGGCCGCCATCGCCGCCTTGCGATCCCCCGCCTTCCAGGCCGCCCACATCGGCGCGAACGCGTCTCCCCGGCCGAGCCACTCGTGGAACGCGGCGTACACCGGCACGTTCATGTATGCGGCGATGGCGAAGCGTGCCCCGGCGCGCACTACGTCGGCGTTCTCGCTCGGGCAGACGAAGATGCGGGCGACGATCTCGCGCTCGGCCCCGCCGGCCGCGTCGTGGACGATGCCGGCGACACGTTCGACATCGCCGGGCGCGAGCCAGTTGATGATCGCGCCGTCGGCCTCACGTCCCGCAAGGCGCAGCATCTGCTCGCGTAGCGCGGCGATGAGGATCGGCGGCGGCTGTTCGGCACGCACCCCGAGCCGGAAGCCCTTCACCTCGAACGTGTCGTACTGCTTCGAGACCTTGTCGCCCGCGAACGCGTCTCGCAGGAAGCGCACGACATCACGGACCTTGCGGTACGGCTCGACGAAGGGCACACCGTTCCAGCGTTCCACGATGACGTTGCTCGACGTCCCGATGCCGATCGCGAAACGGCCGGGCGCCGCATCGGCGAGGCTCGCCACGCACTGCGCGAAGCAGGCCGGCGACCGGGTGAAGGCGGGAATGATGGCCGTGCCGAGGCGCAGTCGGGGCTCCCACGCTGCGGCCATCGCGAGCGGCGTGAAGCCGTCGGCGCCGTCGGACTCTGCCGACCACACATCGCTGTAACCGAGGTCGGCCAATTCTGTGAGGCCGTCGGCGTGCGTGTGCAGCGGACCGGGCAACGGGACCGTCATCCCGTCGCGGCGACCCGGCACGTCAGCCACCGCGTGCGTCGATCGTCGCCTGGTCGTAGGGCTCGATCATGATGCACTCGCCGGGGCACTCCTCGGCGGCTTCGACGGAGCTGTCGATGAGCGAGTCGGGGATGCGGGCGACACCGCGCCCGCCGTCTGGACCATGGCCTGCACCGTCAGCGCCGTCGAACACGACCGTCGATCCGAAGTGACTTGCCTCTTCCTTCACGACCCACAGCCCGTCGTCGCGGGCGACGAACACGTCGGGGGCGATCTCCTGGCAGATCCCGTCCCCCGTGCAGAGGTCCTGGTCGATCCACACCATCAACATGGTTGCTGCCATGCGATGCACTGTAACGACGAACGGGCGCCGCAGCCCGCCGACGTCAGCCCGCGCGGACGATGCAACTCTGGCCGGCTGTCGCCAGCAGCGTGCCGTCCTGCGCGAACATGTGCACGAGGCCGTGGCCAAAGCCGCGTTCGACGGCCTGCACCTGGATGTCGAGCAAGACCCACTCCGTCGGCACGAGTCGGC
>JALZNU010000410.1 GCA_030857495.1 Actinomycetota bacterium
TCACCGCAACGGCGCGAATGGCGACGCGCAAGGAGCTCGAGCTGCGTGACGCCGTGCTCATCACGTCGAGCGACGAAGGCAGGGTGACGGTGCGCGAGACGCGCGACCTGCAGATGTCGACGACCGCGCTCTCGGGCGGGCTGTGGGCCGGGCTGATCGGGTTGATGCTGGGCGGACCGGTCGGCTGGATCGCCGGCACGGCGGTCGGCGCGGCGTCGGGTGCAGTCACGGCGAAGGTCATCGATCACGGCATCCCTGATGAGTGGGTCGACTGGTTCCGTCAGGCCGTGACGCCCGGGTCGACGATCGTCGCGCTGCTGCTGGGCGATGTCAGCCAGCCGGCGGCGCTCGAAGAGCTGCGCCGCTTCAGCGGCGCCCACCTCGTGTACGCCAACGTGCCCGACTCGCTGCAGGACCGGATGCGCGAGGCGCTCGGCGAGCCGATGATGCACAACACGGCGTCGGACGACACCTCCCCGGCGGACGTGTCGGCGAGCGGTGGTCTCGGCGAGCCCGACGTCACGACGCGTGCGGACGATCCGCCGCCGACGGCGCCCTGACCGCCGCGCCCGTTCCCATCCCAACGGCGCGCCGCTAGCCTCGTGCGACGGAAGGATGCCAGAGTGGACGAATGGGACGGCCTCGAAAGCCGTTGAGGCTTTCGGGTCTCCGTGGGTTCGAATCCCACTCCTTCCGCCACACCATTCGCCCCTGGCGGCGCCCGTCACGCCCCTGCGCCTACGTCAGCGAAAACACGCGGCGCCGACGGAAGACGCTGACACAGGCGCGGAACCGGCGAGCGGTGTGCCAACCGCTTGCGGCTCTGTCAGCGAAAACACGCGGCGCCGGCGGAAGACGCTGACACAGGCGGGCTCGCTGTCTCGGCGTGGCCCGGACTTGCTGGCTCGGAGCGCCCGGATCAGTCGCACTCGGTGCCGTCGGCCGGCACCTCCAGCTCCACCAGGTAGGCGTGCACGAAGTCCTGTGCGCAGGGGCTCACGGAGTATCCGGTGTGCTCGTTGGCGTCGACGATCACGAGCGTTCCCTCCTCCAGCACATCGGCGGCGGTGCGGGTTCCCGACAAGGGGGTCGCGGGGTCGCCGGTCGTGCCGATCACGACGATCGGCCCCGCTCCGGCACCGCTCACCTCGATGCGTGGATCACTCGACTCCGGAAAGAACGTGCAGAAGTAGTCACCCGCCGAGCCCGGTGAGAGCCGCGGCGCCACCTTGTTGAACTCGGGTTGCCCGGCGTCTTCCTGCTCGACCGTCGTGCGGTCGGGGCTGTCCATGCAGACGATCGACTGGAACGCCTCCAGCTCGTCGCCCCACGTGCCGTCAGGCAGGCGTTGGTAGTACGAGTCGAACAGCGCGAGCAGACCGGCGCCGTCACCGTCCTGGGCGTCGGCAAGCGCCTGGGCGAGCTCGGGCCAGCGACTGCTCGAGTACATCGCGGCGATGGTCGCCCCGATGGCGACGACCCGGTTGGCCTCTGGCCGGTCGGGTTCGGTCGGCAGCGGGGCCTCGTCGAGCTCGATCATCAGCTCGTCGTAGGCGGTCGCCGCGTCGCCGCCGTTGTGGAAGGTGCACGACGTGTCCTCGCTGCAATCGTCGAGGAATGCCTGCACGGAATCCTCGAATCCGCCGAGCTGGATCAGCGCGCCGGCGTCGAGATCGGCCGTCGGGTCGGACGCACCGTCGAGCACCGCTGCCCGCACGGCGTCGGGGAACAGCGTCGCCCAGGTGGCGCCCAGCTCGGAGCCGTAGCTGAACCCGAAGTACGAGAGCTGCTCTTCGTCGAGCGCGATCCGCATCGCCTCCATGTCGCGAGCCGAGTCGTTCGTGCCGACGAACGCGAGGATGTCACCACTGCGCTCGACGCACCCCGCAGCGAACTCCTCCGCCGTGTCGACGAGCACCTGGCGCTCGGCTTCGTCGTCGGGCGTGATGTCGAACTCGGCGTAGTACTTGTCGTAGTCGTCGACGCAATCGAGCGCGGGAGTGCTCTTGCCCGTGCCGCGTGGGTCCCAGCCGATGATGTCGAATGCGGCCAGCAGCTCCTCGCCGTAGACCGAGTCGGCGTACGTGGCGTACTCGGAACCACCGAAGCCCGGCCCGCCAGGATTGACGAGCAGCGAACCGATCCGCTTCGAGGGATCATCGGCCTTGTTGCGAACGAGGTGCAACGTGAACGCCGGCCCGTCGGGATCGCGGTAGTCGACGGGCACCTCGAGGCTTCCCTCGCTGACGCCCGCGCGCTCGGACTCCCACTCGATCTCGAAATCGCCCGACACCTCCGGCTGCTGCTGCTCGGCGGGGGCCGTCGCGACGGTCTCGTCCACGATCGGTGACGCCTCCCGCGTCGTCACAC
>JALZNU010000078.1 GCA_030857495.1 Actinomycetota bacterium
GCCGACGCCTGACCGCCCGAGCCCGCAGCAGGGTGGCGAGGGAAGCGCCAGCGACGAGCCACACGCGGCGCGAGGAGAACCGAAGGGCCGACGAGCCCGCAGTTCTAGAGGTGCGTGTCGATGCCGATGGGGAGTCTGGCGCGGTCCCAGCCGAGGAGGCGGACCGCCTGCTCGCAGGCGAAGCGGTCGGTCATCCCGGCCACGTACGTGACTGCGGTGCGCGCCGGGTCGCCGCCGACGTCGTCGGGGATCGCGCCGGGGTGCTCGACATACCACTCCACGAGGGCGCGCAGCAGATCGATGACGGCCGTCGCCTGCTCGCGGCTCGCCGGACGGAGATAGACGGCCTCGTAGTTGAAGCGCCGGAACATGCCGAGCGCCTCTGCCGCGTCGGCCGTCATCCCGACCACGCCGGAGGTTGCTGCAGCCTCCACCATCGCCGTGACGAACGTGCCGAGCTGCTCGGATCGGCGTGTGCCGCATCGCTTCGCGACCTCTGGCGGCAGATCTTCGACCGTGGCGATGCCGGCAGCCACGGCGTCCTCGAAGTCGTGGCAGACGTACGCGATGCGATCGGCCCACGAGACGACCTCGCCCTCCGGTGTCGCCGGCGCCGGGCGGCTCCACGAGTGGTTGCGGATCCCGTCGAGGGTCTGGTTGCACAGGTTGAGCGGCGTGAGCGTGACGTCGGCGCCCCACAGCGCGTGGTCGTACCCGCCTTCGACGTACGGCGAGAGCGCATCCTCGCTGGCGTGTCCGCCGGGCCCGTGGCCGCAGTCGTGGCCGAGCGCGATCGCCTCGGTGAGTGAGACGTTGAGCCCGAGCGCACGTGAGACGGCGACGGCGACTTGGGCAACCTCGAGCGCGTGGGTCAGGCGTGTGCGCTGATGGTCGTCGGGGAAGATGAACACCTGCGTCTTGCCGGCGAGGCGCCGGAACGAGGCGGCGTGGAGGATGCGGTCGCGATCGCGCTCGAAGCAGGTGCGCAGCGCGTCCGGTTCCTCGTCGCGAGCCCGGTCGCCTGCACCGACGGCGCGGGTCGCGAGCGGCGCCAGGGCGGCGTCCTCGTGTGCCTCGCGTGCTCGCCGTTCGACGATGCCCGTGGTGCCGGCGCCGGCCCATGAGTCTTCGTGGGCGACGACGACCCGAGCGCCTGCGCGATGCCCCGCCATCGTCGACGCCCAGCGGCTGGCCCGCTCGGCGACCGTGTTGTCGCCTGCCATGAGCCCAGGCTATGGCGGATGCCGACCCAGAGAGCGGCATCCCGGCTGACGGTAGCGTTGACCGGATGTCCGGGTTCGTCGACGAGTGCCAGCTCAACGTGCGTGGCGGCGACGGCGGCGCCGGCTGTGTGAGCTTCCGTCGTGAGGGGCCGGTCGTCATGGGAGGTCCCAACGGCGGTGACGGCGGTAAGGGCGGCGACATCTGGATGGTCGCCGATCACAACGTCGCCTCGCTGCTCGCGTTCCGGGACCATCCCCACCGTCGCGCAGGCAACGGCGTACACGGCAAGGGCAAGGACCTCCACGGCAAGCGTGGCGGCGACATGGAGCTGAAGGTGCCCGAGGGAACCATCATCTCCGACATGTACGCCGGCGACGTGCTCGCCGAGCTCGTGCACCACGGCGACCGCTGGTTGGCGGTTGCCGGCGGACGCGGCGGCAAGGGCAACGCCCGGTTCCTGTCCAACAGCCGTCGCGCGCCGACGTTCGCCGAACAGGGTGAGTTCGGCGAGGATCGCTGGCTCAAGCTCGAGCTGCGCCTCCTCGCCGACGTCGCACTCGTCGGATTCCCCAATGCCGGCAAGAGCACGCTCATCAGTGTCATCTCGGCGGCGAAGCCACGCATCGCCAACTACCCGTTCACCACGCTCGAACCAAACCTCGGTGTCGTCCGGCTCGACGAGACCACAGAGTTCGTCGTCGCCGACATCCCCGGCCTCATCGAAGGTGCGAGCGAGGGGCGCGGCCTCGGCTTCCGCTTCCTACGCCACGTGCAGCGCGCCCGCGTGCTGTGCCTCCTGCTCGACCTCGCATCGATGGACGAGACCCCGATCGACGAGCAGGAGCGAGTCCTACTGCACGAGATCGGGGCGTTTCGGCCCGAGCTGCTCGAGCGACCGCGGATCACGGTCGCGACGAAGGCGGACGCCGCGCCCGTGCCCGACGAGTTCGTCGCCGACGGCGTCGACCGATTCGTCGTGTCGGCCGTGACGAACGACGGTGTGCGCCCACTGGTCGGGCGCATGGCCTCACTCGTGCACGAGGCACGGTTGGCCTCTCCCATGGCGGAAGAGACGGTCATCCTGCGCCCCCAACCCGTCGGCTCACGTATCGAGCGCGTCGGCGACAACGAGTTCCGCATCCACGGCCGCGACGCCGAGCGCACCGTTGCGCTCAACGACCTCACCAACGTGGACGCACTCGCCTACATCGACCACCGCCTCGAGCGACTCGGCGTCGACAAGTTGCTCGCACGTGCCGGCGTCGAGGACGGCGACGTCATCTGGATCGGTGAGTTCAGCTTCGAGTGGCACTCGTGAGCCGGCAGGGGGACGATCCGTGACGCGAGTCGTGGTGAAGATCGGGTCGTCGTCACTGACCGACGCTCGTGGCGGCGTCGTGGAGGCGGCGATCGACAAGTTGTGCGACGAGATCGCCGCGCTCCGTGTGCTCGGCCACGAGGTGGTTGCAGTGTCGTCGGGCGCGATCGCTGCGGGTGTGTCGGTGCTCGGCCTCGACGAGCGGCCGACGGACGTCGTGACGTTGCAGGCGTTGGCGGCCGCCGGGCAGCCGCGACTGCTCGAGTCGTACCGCAGGCGCCTCGGGCACCATGGCCTCGTCGCCGCGCAGGCGTTGCTCGATCCGCACGACTTCGTCGACCGGCGCCAGTACCTCCACGCCCGCCGGACACTCGATCGACTCCTGCAGCTCGGTTGCGTCCCCGTGGTGAACGAGAACGACACCATTGCTCGCGACGAGCTCCGCTACGGCGACAACGACCGGCTGGCAGCGCTCGTCGCCCACAGCCTCGCCGCCGACGTGCTCGTGCTGCTCACGGACATCGACGGGTTGTACACGGCCGACCCTGCGAAGGACCCGTCGGCGACACGGATCGAGCACGTCGCGGCCGACGACCCACTGCTCGCAATCGACGCCGGCCGCAGCGCGGGAGACCGAGGCAGTGGTGGCATGGCGAGCAAGCTCGAAGCTGCCCGCATCGCGTCGTGGTCGGGTGTGCGCACCACCATCGCCGACGCCGCCCGAGAAGGGGTGCTCGTCGACGCCGTCGCCGGGGTGGCGGTCGGCACGGCCTTCGCCGCCACCCACACCCGCCGGCTGCCGGCACGCAAGCTGTGGATCGCGTTCGCCGCCCATGTCGCCGGCACCGTCACGGTCGACGACGGGGCACGCCGGGCCGTCGTCGAGCGGGCCACGAGCCTGCTGCCGGCGGGCGTCGTGTCGGCGCAGGGCAGGTTCCACGCCGGTGAGACGATCGAGATCTGCGCCGCCGACGGCAAGCCGTTCGCGAGAGGGATGGTGTCACTCGACGCGGCACAACTCTCACGCATCGCCGGCATGCAGACCCGCGACCTCCCCGACGGCCTCGTCCACGAGGTCGTCCACCGCGACGACCTCGTGCTACTGCCGTAATACTTGCGGGCGTCCGTAATGCTGCGGGCTCGTCGGCCCTTCGGTTCTCCTCGCGCCGCGTGTGGCTCGTCGCTGGCGCTTCCCTCGCCACGCGTGCGGGACCTGCGCTGGCCGTTGCCCGTATTGCTGCGGGCTCGTCCGTGACGTTAGGCGGGGGATTGGCCGGGTTGGTCGGAGGGTGCGGGCTCGGTTGCCGGGGGAGCGGGGGCGGACTGTTCGACGGCGGGCGTGGCGGTGCCGAGGCCGAGCTCGGCGCGCAACTCGCTGAGGCGACCCTGCGCCTCGACGTTGGCCGTTGCCTGTTCGACCTCGAGGATGCGCGACTGCACCGACCCCTCGTTGAGCTCGGCGGATGCCTTCGCCTTGGCGTAGCGGGCCTGGATCTTGTCCTGCACCTCGCTCAACGTCGGGACGTCCTCGCCGACCTCCTCGTTGAGCATGGCCATCGCCGAGTTCATCTCTTCTTGCATCTTCGCCTGCTCGAGCTGTGACAGGAGCTTCGATTTCTCGGCGATCTTCTCCTGCAGCAGCCGGCTGTTCTGCTGCACGGCGGCCTTTGCCTGGTCGGCGGCCTGCGTCGACTCCAGCACCATCGACTTCAGGCTCTCGACGTCCTTCTCGATCTGGATCAGCTGGTTGGCGATTGACTCGGCGGCGCCGTTGTACTGCGTTGCCTTGGCGGCGTCGCCGGTCTTCTCGGCGTCGGCCGCCATGATCAGGGCCTGGCGGGCGTTGGAGTTGAGCTTCTCGAGCTCGGTCATCTTGCTGTTGAGGCGCAGCTCCGCCTGCTTCTGGCTGGCGATGACGTTGGCTGCCTGGTCCTTCAGACGCTTGTGCTGGCCACGCGCCTCGCCGATGGCCTGCTCGAGCTGGATCTTGGGGTCGGCGCGCTCCTCGAAGCTCGATCCGGCGCGAGCCGTCAAGTAGCGCCACCACCTGCGAATCTGTTTGAACATGAGCGGCAGCCTATGCGACGTCGGGGCGACGGGTACCTTGCGATCGTCCGGCGGCCCGATCACGAACTGCCACGTCCTCGGCTGTGTTTATGTGACGCCGGGACGGGCTCGCCGTCGGATGTCGCCGAGCTCGGGTGCCTCGACGAGCATCAGGATCGCGACGTACACGGCGATTCCGGCCACGGAGGCGGCTCCGATGCGGACGACGGCATCGGTTCCCGAGTTTCCGCCGATCTCCCTCGCGACGAACCACGCCGCCTCGCCCATCAGCGCGCCGGCGAGGCAGATGCGCCCGAGGCTCGCCCAGATGTCGCGCAGCGCAAACGCGCGTACCTTCGTGTGCAGCACGACGAGCGCGCCGGCTGCGGCCAGCGCGTACGAGATGGCGAACGAGGCTGCGAGCCCCAGCACGCCGTAGCGGTCGACGAGGACGACGGCGAGCACGACGTTGAGGATGTTCTCGCCCACGTTGATGATGAACGGCGTTCGTGTGTCGTGGTGGGCGTAGAAGCCGCGCAGCACGAAGAGGTACACGGAGAAGGCGCACAGCCCGAGCGCGAAGCCGGCCAGGGCCCGTGACGTGATGAGCGCGTCGGCCGCCGAGTACTCGCCGCGCTGCAGCAAGGCGCCGACGATGGGCCGGCGGAGGGCGAAGAGCAGCACGCCCGCCGGCATCGTGAGCATGGCGACGAGGCGGATCCCCAGCGACGTGCGATCGACGAACGCCCTCCCGTCGCACCGCGCCGCCGCTCTCGCCATCTCCGGGACGAACGTCGTCGCGATCGAGACGCCGAGCAGGCCGTGGGGCAGCACGAACAGCGTGTAGGCGTCGAAGTAGGCGGTGGCGTCACCCGACCCAGGATCTGCGAGGTTGCGCACGACGGCGAGCGATACCTGGTTGGCGATGACGTAGCCGAGCGTCCAGCCCGACATCGTGAGGAGCTTGCGCACCGCGGGGTGACCGAGGTCGAACACCGGGTGGAACCGGAACCCGCTGCGGCGTACGGCGACGACGAGCACGATCGCCATCAGCGCGATGCCGACCGTTGCGCCGAGCGCCAACGTCAGCCGAAGCCGGCCGTCGTCGAGAACGTCGAGGTAGGACCATCCGCCGTCACCTGGATCGGGCAGCGACAGCAGCGCCGCGATCGTGACGATGTTGGCCAGCACCGGCGTCCATGCAGCTGCGAAGAAGCGTCGGCGGGAGTTGAGCACGGCGCTGGCGAGCGCCGTGATGCCGTAGAACAGGATCTGGACGAGGAAGATCCGCGTCAGTGCCGTGCCTGCTCGGCGGAAGGCGTCGGCATCGACGGCGTCGGACACGTTGACGCTGTAGATCCCGAACACGAGTGGCGCGACGAGCACGGCGATGGCCGTGAGCACGAGCAGTCCGACCGTTGCCATCGTGATGATGGCGTTCGTCGAATCGTCGTCGTCGTCCTCTGCGAACGCGCTGAACAACGGAACGAGCGTCGCCGACAGGACACCGCCGAGGAGCAGCTCGTAGACGATGTTCGGCGTCTCGTTGCCGATCCGGTAGGCGTCGCCGAGCGCAGCCCTGCCGATGATGGCGGCGAGCACCATCACGCGCACGAGACCCGTCACGCGCGACAGGGCAGTGCCTGCGGCGACGACGAGGTTGGACCGGAGCAGGCCGCTCACACGCACCCGTTGCCGGACATCAGCGTTCGTCGAGCTCCAGTACGGCGAGTCGCAGCCCCTCGATGTCGATGATGAGGTCGTCGACGTCGGTGCTGAACCGCTCGGTGTCGCTCGACCCGACGCTCACCTCCGTCGCTCGTGCGGCGAGCTCGTCGAGCCTCGTCTGCATCAGCCGCAGTCGGTCGGCCGTCTCGGCCGAGAGCGCCTTCAGCCGGTCCGCCGATTGCAGCTGCGCTTGCACCGACGTCACGGCAGCGGCGACGTCAGTCGACGACGAGGCCGCGGCTTGACGCTCCAGTGTCTGCAGCTTCGAGCGCAGCGCCGTCGGGTCCAGCCGCCGCACGGCGTCGTCGATCTGGTCGCCGCGCCGAGCGATGTCCCACACCTCGGCGAGCCCATCGTCGAGGCGGGTGACGGTCGCCGAGAGGCGTTGCTTGATCGGCCCATCACTCGTCTTGGCCACGGTGTCGTGCATCACCCTGCCCGAACGCTGCGCCGCGCTGACGAAGCGCCGCCACGGCTCGGAGATGGCGAACGGATCGATCGCCACCTTGCCTGCGACCTTCGGCATCGCCAGATAGACGAGCGCAACGTATGCGGCGAGCCCGGCGAGCACGGCGATGCCCCAGTGCAACCCGAAGAACACGATGGCGATCGCCACCCCGGTACCGGCGAGCAGCCGCCACGACAGCATCGCCTTGGCCGTGCGCTCGGTGTAGAAGCGGTCCCGCACGCTGATGCGTTTACCTTCCATGGTTGAGGCCTCCGTCGGTCCCAACCTAGGCGAACACCGCGGTCCGGTCGCCGAGCAGGAAAACGCGGCCCTCGGCATGTGCCTTCACGGCTCGCGACAGCACGACACGTTCGATGTCTCTGCC
>JALZNU010000411.1 GCA_030857495.1 Actinomycetota bacterium
GTCCTCAGAGCAGCGTCGGCGAAGGCTCGTCGACGGGCGTCCGCCTGGCAGCGGCGCGACGCTCCGATTCGAGCCGTTCGAGCTCGGGTGCCGCCGTCGTCATGTGCGTCATCACGTCGGCGAGGGCTCGATGGCCGGCCTGTTCGCCGATCAGTCGGTGCATCTCCAGCGCGACCCGGCGATAGGCAGGATGGCCCTGTGGCGAGGACCGAAGCTCGAGCATGTGGATCGCCTCGCGTGCGTTGAACTGCATCGAGTAGCGCATGCGGTAGGCCATCGACACCGCATACCGGGCCTGCTCGGGGAACTCCGGGCGCAGCGCGTGGTAGAGCGCCGCCGACCGCTCGAGCGCCTCGTCGTACACCTCTGCGCAACCCGCCTCGTCGACGAGGCCCGGACGCACGTAGCCATGGTCGGGCGTCAGCGGCTGCCAGTCGATCGTCAGCATGCGATGCCGCTGCAGGTCGCGGAACGCTCCGTAGTCCGACAGCACGTCGAAGCGGTAGCTGCACCGCTCGAATGCCCTTCCCGGCTTGTGGCGTCGGTTGGCGCGCTCGCCGACGTAGGCGCGCAGCAGCGACGCCCGCTGGTCGTCCGACATCGTGCGCACGCGTGCGAGCACCTGGTCCTCGGGCAGCGACGTGTGGACGTAACAGGCGGCAGCGAGGATCTTGTCCTCGGCGTCGGGGTCCCAGTCGAGCAGCCGGACCTCGTCGACCGGTTCAGCCTCGCTGCCCGCGAAAAGGCTCTGCACGGCGAGCTCGGTCCGCGTCCGCGTGTCGGCGAAGTAGTCGCTCCACGCACCACCACGCTCTGGTAAGTCGACACGGCGCAGGAAGCTCGGGATCACCTTACGCAGCTCGAACAGCATCAGCTCGGCGTACTCGCGCGCCTCTGGCAGCGGATGGCTGCGCATCCGCAGCAGCAGTGCTTCGAAGCCCTGCCCCGAGCCGTAGATGCCGACGTTGGACAGCGAGGCGGCCGGCAGGATGCCGCGTGCGGCGTCGAGTGCCTTGGCTCGCGTCGCCTGCCGGTAGACGAACTCGCTGTCGCTCGGGTCGCGGGGCACGGTTGCACGCACGTGCTCGGTCACGGCGTCGATGGTGCTGCTGTAGGCGTCGAAGATGCGATCCATGTCGCCCACGTAGCGAGCGCCGAGCCGGCTCGACACGAGCGCTCCGTCACGGTGGTACCGGTACCTTCCTCCGAGGCGGGCGTCGTAGGCGATGTAGCGCGTGCTCTGCTCGAGGTAGCTCATCAGCCTGCCCCACTCCAGGATCTTCGTCAGGAGGTTGGATGCCTGCTCGCAGGCGAGGTGCACGCCACCGAGCTGTGCCACCGAGTCGTCGCCGTACTCGAAGAACACACGCTCGTAGAGCTGCTCGGCGCGCTCGAGGCCGATGGTGGCGTCGACGGTGTGGTCGCCCGAGATGTCGAGCTCACCGACGAACTCGTCGAGGAACAGCCGTCGCAGGCTCTTCGGACTCCGGCTGTAGCGAGCGAACAACGCACCCTTGACGACCTCGGGGAGGTTGACGAGGGCGAACACCGGTCCGTCGAGGTTCGTGAAGTACCGCCGCAGGACGTCGGCCTCGTCGTCGGCGAACTGCTCGGGGACGTAGACCGTCACAGCCCGCGATGCTACGAGGCCGCGATCATGCGCAAGCGGCATTTGACGGCGTCCACCGAACCATTCGGGCGTCACGTGGCGAGGGAAGCGCCAGCGACGAGCCACACGCGGCGCGAGGAGAAAGCGAAGCGGACGACGAGCCCGCAGCATCACAGAAAGCGAAGCGGACGACGAGCCCGCTAGTGGAACGTGGCGAGGGAAGCGCCAGCGACGAGCCACACGCGGCGCGAGGAGAAAGCGAAGCGGACGACGAGCCCGCTAGTGAGATAGCACTATCTTGCCGAGTTGGCGGCCGGCGGCGAGTCGGTCGAGTGCTGCCGGATAGTCGTCGAAGGCGAACACCTCGTCCACGCGCACGTCCAGGCCGCGCTCGACGAGCACGGTCAGGTCGGTGAACTCCTCGTAGCTGCCCATCGACGAGCCGATGATCTCGTACTGCTTGAAGAACAGCCGCGGCAGGTTGATCTCGACCGCCGTTCCCGACGTGCCGCCGCACACGACGAGCCGTCCGCCGGGGCGCAACGCCCGCACCGACTGCTCGAACGTCGCCGGGCCGACACTCTCGATGACGACGTCGACGGTGACGTCCCAGCGCGACGCAGCGGAGTCGATGACGGCATCGGCGCCCATCTCCAGTGCCTCCGCCCGCTTCGACTCGTCGCGGCTCGTGGCAATCACCCGGGCGCCCATCCGGCGGGCGATCGCGAGCGCAGCACACGAGACACCCGACCCGAT
>JALZNU010000412.1 GCA_030857495.1 Actinomycetota bacterium
CTTACCGAGGACCGCCCTGACGGACGGCTCTACCGGTTCAAGCCGGCCGCCTACCCGGACCTGTCCGCAGGACGGCTCCAGGTCGCACGTGTCGTCGCCAATGGGTCGGTCGTCCCCATGGCGACCAACGTGCTACAGGGCACGATCCAGTGGGTCACGGTGTCGAACGGAACGACCGGTGCCGTCAGGCCTCGGCCGGCGAACACCACCGCTTTCAACGGCGGCGAGGGCATCTGGTTCGACCATGGCCATATCTACTTCACGACGAAGGGCGACAACCGCGTGTGGCGCCTGACCACCTCCTCGCGCCACCTGTGCGTGCTGTACGACAACGACCTGGTGGGGCACGGCCCACTGCGCGGCGTGGACAACGTCGTCGTCAGCAGGGCCGGCGAGGTGTTCGTCGCCGAAGACGGCGACAACATGCAGCTCCATGTCATCCGGGAGGCGCGCACCGTCGGTCCGCTGCTCCGGATCGTCGGCCAGGATGGCTCGGAGATCACCGGGCCGGCGTTCTCGCCGGGGGGAGGCCGTCTGTACTTCAGCTCACAGCGCGGTGTCGACGGCGCCGGCATCACGTATGAGGTGCGAGGGCCCTTCCGCCTCACCCGCTGACGGCAGCGGAGACCGGCGCTCGACGGCGGGGCCGCCCGAGGGTCGTCCTGCGACGTCATCTCGCCTCCTTCGCTGAGGCCGCCTGGCCGAGGACGGCACCGTGCAGGACGTCACGCGAGACCGCTCGCCGCCAGGCGCCGCGCCTCGCCGAGGTCGGCGATGCCGATCGAGGCCGTGGTACGCCCGATCGTCCACGGGTCCACGCCGAGGGCGACGCCGACCAGCTGCAGGATCGCTTCCGACTGGGGCATGGCGAACCCGGCGAGGCGCCCCAGCGAGGCGTTGAGCACGAGGCCGCACATGGTGTCCTCCCACAGGTAGCGGTGCCCGAGGTCGAGCGACTCGCGCCACAACCCCGAGGCCACGAGCCGGTCGTGGGCATCTGGGGGTTACATCCCCAGCGGTGACCGCTCGTAGTGGGTGCTGATCGGCCAGTGCTCTGCGGGGATGCCGAAAGTCTCGCGCAGCGCGATTCGCTCGGCGTCCAGGGCGAGGATCGCTCGCTTCACGGCCGGCGACGTGCCCTCGCTGTGGATGTCGAAGCGGTCGCCGAGCGACTCGATGTCGCCGAGGTTGTGGGTGATCAGCGGTGGGTGGATCACCGGGCCCCAGTTCGTGAGCGCCGCGTCGAGCCCGTCGGCGACGCGCACGGCGCTCGGATACACGGTGGCGAACGTCTCGTGGGCGGCGTCGGCGCGGAGGCCGTCACCAGGGATCGAGCCGACCGGTAGGCGGGAGGCGGCGACGGGGATGCTCACCTCGTCAGGCGCTGATCGGCCATGCGGACGATCCGTACGCCTTCGGGGAGATGGAGCCACTGGCGGCCGCGCTCGGCGCTCCCACGGTGACGATCGACGGCGGCATGGTGCCCCTCGAGTTCACCGCCGAGCGCTTCGCGCGCGAGCTCAGGTCGTTCCTCGCCGCTGCGAAGCCGCACACGCACCCGCCGACGTGAGCCTTGAAAGCGCCACTAGAGTGTCGCTCGCACAGGTCCCAGCGAATCCGGTGAGATCCCGGAACTGACCCGCAACGGTGATGCCCGCAGCCAGCCCGGCAGCGTGGATGAGTCCGGTCGCCTGGCCCTGGGCGCGACATCAATCCCTCGAGGCAAGGGTGGTTCGCACGCCGCAAGGCAGGCAGACCCGACTTGTTCTCTCCCGATCAGTGGAGGACGAACATGAAGCGAACGCTGGGGGTCGGTCTTGTGGCCGCCATGGCGTTGATCGCCGCATCGTGCGGCGACGACAGCGAGACGACGGACACGGACAGCGCCGGGGCAACGACCGCTGCAACGGCACCGGCAGCGACGAGTGACCCGGCGACGAGTGACCCGCCGTCGACCGTCGTTGCTGCGTCCACGACCGGTGCACCGTCGACGACGGCCGCGCCGAGCACGGTGCCCGAGGACGTGCCGCAGCGCATCGTCTCGCTCTCGCCGACGCACACCGAGATCCTCTTCGCCGTCGGAGCGGATGAACAGGTCGTCGCCGTCGACAGCTTGTCGAACTTTCCCGGGGCGGCCGCCGACGTCGTGACTGACCTCTCTGCGTTCGAACCCAACGTGGAGGCGATCGCCGGCTACGAGCCGGACCTCGTCATCGTGCAGAACGAGGGTCCGATCGTCGAACAGCTCGACACGCTCGGCATCGAGACCTGGATCGGGGTCGCGCCGGCGACGATGGACGACGTCTACGCCCAGATCGAACAGCTCGGCGCGATGACGGGCCACGTCGGCGACGCAGCCGAGCT
>JALZNU010000413.1 GCA_030857495.1 Actinomycetota bacterium
GCCCTCGACGAGGTGCGCCAACGTCCCGACACCGCCGCTCGCCACGAGTGGCACGTCGGCCGCCGCGGCAACGGCTGCCGTGAGCGTGAGCTCGAATCCCTCGCGCGTGCCGTCGCGGTCCATCGATGTGAGCAGGATCTCACCGGCGCCGAGGCTCGCCGCCTCCGCTGCCCACTCGACGGCATCGCGACCGGTTGGTGTCCTGCCGCCGTGCAGGTACACCTCGTACCCGTCGTCGCCGCGCTTGGCGTCGATCGCGCAGACGACGCACTGCGCGCCGAACACGTCGGAGATCTCCGAGATGAGCCGGCGCCGTTCGAACGCCGCCGTGTTGACGGCGACCTTGTCGGCGCCGGCGCGCAGCATCGCGTCGGCGTCAGCGAGCGTGCGAACGCCACCACCGACGGTGAACGGGATGTACACCTCCTCGGCGGTGGCGTAGATGATGTCGAGCATCGTGGCTCGCCTGTCACTCGACGCCGTGATGTCGAGGAACACGAGCTCGTCGGCGCCCTCGGCGTCGTAGCGCGCGGCGAGTTCGACAGGATCACCGGCGTCGCGCAGCTCGACGAAGTTCGTGCCCTTCACGACGCGCCCGTCCGTGACGTCGAGACACGGGATGACGCGGGCGACCTTCATCGCAGCGACCCCAACGCGGCCAGCGCCTCGGCGACCGTGAAACGGCCCTCGTAGAGCGCGCGGCCGGTGACGATGCCGCCGAGGTCACCGAGCGCGGCGAGTGCCCGCACGTCGTCGAGCGAGCCGACACCGCCGCTGGCGATGATGGGCACCGGCGCGGCATGGATGACGTCGGCGAGTCCGCGGAGATCCGGTCCGTCGAGTGTCCCGTCCGATGCGATGTCGGTGACGACGAAGGTCGTTGCTTCGGGGTGACGACCGAGCGCGTCGAAGAGCGACAGTTCGGCGCCCTCGGTCCAGCCGTGGATGGCGATCTCGCCGTCGCGATGGTCAAGACCGACGGCGACGGGCATCACGCCTGCGGCGTCGGCAACGAGCTCTGGTGTGCGCACCGCCGCGCTGCCGATGACGACACGGGCGATGCCGCCGGCGGCGTACGCCTCGACGTCGGCCATCGTGCGCACCCCTCCCCCGGTCTGCACGCTCGCCCGTCCGGCAAGAGCGGAGGCGATCTCGACGATCACCTCACGGTTGACGGCCGTGCCGAAGCGGGCGGCGTCGAGGTCGACGACGTGCACCCACGCCGCACCCTGATCGGCGAAGTCGACCGCCGTCGTGACGGGATCGTTGTCGTAGTCGGTGCGCGCCGCGTAGTCGCCCTGGCGGAGGCGGACGACACCGCCGTCGAGCAGGTCGATCGACGGATAGAGGTCGATCACGTCGGCACGCCCGCGCGAGTGGCGACGGCGGCAACGAAGTTGGCGATCAGCGCCAGCCCGTTGGAGCCGGACTTCTCGGGATGGAACTGCGTGGCGAACACGTCGCGATGCCGGAACGCGGCGTTGACGGTGCCGCCGTACTCGCACGTGGCGGCAACGTGTGACGCATCGAGTGGCACCCCGTGCAGCGAGTGGACGAAGTAGAACCAGGGTCGTGGTTCCAGCCCATCGAACATCGGCTCACCGTCGCGTGCGGCGACGCGGTTCCACTGCATCTGGGGGCGCTTCACGTCGCCGTCGATCCAGTCGACGGTGCCGGCGATGATGCCGAGCCCTGCGACACCGGGCGACTCGGCGCTGGCGTCGAACAGCATCTGAGCGCCGACGCAGATCGCGAGGAAGGGCACGGCGCCGGCGGCGTCGAGCACGGCGTGCTCGAGGCCACGCTCGCGCAGTGCGCCAAGGCACGACCCGACGTTGCCGACACCGGGCAGGACGACGCCGTCGGCGTTGGCGATGTCGCCGGGCCGCGACGTGAGGACGGCGTCGGCGCCGGCGCGTTCGTGCGCTTTTCGTGCCGAGTGGAGGTTGCCGATGCCGTAGTCGACGACTGCGACCCGCGGTCGCCTCACAGGGTGCCCTTCGTCGACGGCACCGCCGCTCCACTGTCGACGCGCACGGCGTCGCGCAGGCAGCGGGCGAGGCCCTTGAACGTCGCCTCGATGATGTGGTGCACGTTGCGGCCCCGCTGCAGCGTGACGTGCAACGTGATGCGAGCGGCAGTGGCGAACGAGGAGACGGCGTGTTCGGCGAGTTGCGGGTCGAAGGGCGGCGACCCGAGCGGGAGCGCCTCTGGCATCGCCACGTCCCAGTGGACGAATGGTCGTCCCGACAGGTCGAGGGCGACCTCGACGAGGGCCTCGTCGAGGGGATAGAGGCCGCTGGCGAAGCGTCGAACGCCTGACTTGTCGCCGAGCGCTGCTGCGAACGCCTCGCCGAGCAC
>JALZNU010000414.1 GCA_030857495.1 Actinomycetota bacterium
CGCTCACCGAGGGACTCACGGCACAGCAGTCCGACGACGAGT
Source organism: Actinomycetota bacterium (assembly GCA_030857495.1). GTDB lineage: Bacteria > Actinomycetota > Acidimicrobiia > Acidimicrobiales > Ilumatobacteraceae > JACDHN01. The sequence continues at coordinate 43 of JALZNU010000414.1, forward strand.
TCGACGCAGAGCTCGGGGAGGCGATCGACAGCATCGCCGCAGCCTCGAAGACCTGAGCCGCTCGGTTGCCGGGTGCCGTCGTGAGCGATCACGCGGCGGTGGTACTGGCCGTGCCGGGTGGTCCGGCTCGGACACCACTTCCGGCGTCGGTCGGCGGCCGGAGTCCAGGTGGTCGCGTCTGGCTGTGGATGGTGCCGTCTGGTCGGGTGAATGTCAGGGTGCGGTCGCGTGGGTCGAGGTGCAGGTGCCAGCCGGCGTCGTGGACGAGGTGGTGGTGGCGGTGACACAAGGGCACGAGGTTGTCGAGGTCGGTGAGCCCGTTGAGTTCCCAGAACCAGATGTGGTGGATCTCACACCAGTCGAACGGTGTCGTGCAGCCGTCGACGGCGCAGGTGCGGTGGATCGCGCGTAGCGCGCGGCGCTGTTCGCGTGTCGCGGTGCGTTGCGCCCGTCCGACGTTGAGTGGGATGGTGCCGTCGGCGGTGACGATCACGGCGCGCAGCATCGCCTCGCAGCACAATCGTCGCACGGTGTCGATGTCGACCGGGGTGCCGTCGTGCAGTTCACAGACGGTGTCGTCGTGTTGCCCGAACAGCAGCGAGTGTTCGTCGACGAGCACGACGACCTCGGCGACACCAGGGTGCATCGCCATGTGACCGCCAGAGACGAGTCGGGTGAGGGCGTGCGCGGCGAGGAACTCACGATCCGACGCCAACGCATCGTGTGGATCGTCACCGGGCACGAGTGATGCTGGGTTGCCGGCGCGCAGCGTCTCGACGGCAGTGTCGATGGCCCCGAAGATGCGGGCGCCCATCTCGGGGTCGAACGATCCGTGCAACTGGTAGATGCCTGCCTTGTCGATCCACTTCGACGCCCGCACCCCGCGCCGTCGCCGCAGATCGAGATCACGAGTCAGCTCGCGCTCCAACCGGCGCTGCACGAACTTGAGGTGATGGGTGAGCTGATCGGGGGTGTGCGTCCTCGCGTACGCAGCGATGTCGCCGTCGAGGGCGTCGAACCGGCCACGCACGGCAGCATCGACGCGGCGGCGGGCGGTGGCGACTGCGCCGACGTGATCCTCTGACACCTCGGCCGCCGTGAACGCTGCCGCCAACTCAGGCATCCGTGCCAGCAGATTGGCGTTGCGTGCTACCCGACGGGCGCAACCCGAGGGCATCACGCCGACACCCGACAGCAGATCGATCGGGTCCTCACACGTCCCCGTCGAAGCGAGGTCGATTGCCCGAGTGGCGAGCGCTGTGTCGAGAGAGGCGACATGGGTGCGGGCGCCACGCAACCGGTCCGTGACCGAGCGGAGGCCGTCACCGTCGAGATCGGCGACCTCGACCCGGCGCAGCGCGTCGATCGCAGTATCGACCAAACCGCACGCTTGTTCGGCATCCATGACAGCAACTCAACCACACCGGTGTGACACCGGCAACCCCTTCGGCGCTGACAGAACGGGTGGCGCCAGCACGCTGAACTTCTCACCGCCGTCCCCCGCAACCGTCGACCCCTGTCGTGAGAACGGGGTGCTCTGTGCACGCCGCAAACTCGTCGCCGCGACGGCGCACGACTGCCTACCGTGTGCGCCATGCCCGGATCGCTCCCGCTGCACACGTCGCGCCTCGTCGTGCGCATGATGCGCCCCGACGACGCTGCTGTGCACACCGCGTACCGCAACGATCCTGACATCGCCCGCCATCAGCTGTGGGAGCTCCCCTATCCGCTGGACGACGCCGTCTCCAAGCTGACCGAACAGCAGGGGCAGGACGATCTCATCGTCGGTGGTTGGACGACGATGGCGATCGAGCTCGACGGCGAGGTGATCGGCGACATCGTCACGAACATTGACGAGACAGGCGGGACGTCGGAGATCGGCTTCACGCTGGCGAAGCATCACCACGGCCACGGCTACGCCTCGGAGGCGGCCCGGGAGGTCACCGAGCAGTTGTTCCGCTGCGTCGGTGTCGGCCGCGTGTACGGCGAGCTCGATCCGGTCAACGTCGCCTCCGCACGGGTGCTCGAGTCGGCCGGACTCGCCCTGGAAGGTGTCACGAAACGATCGTTCCTGTGGCGTGGCGAGTGGACCGACAACATGTCGTACGCCGCCACACGTGACGAGTACGAGGACTGGATGGCACGCCCGACCGGTACACCTTCGGAGGTCCGTCTCGTCGAGATCGAGCCGTCGACGGCGCACGGCTGGACGAAGCTCGCGGCGCACGGTTCGGAGTCCCGCTTCGTGGCCACCGTGGCGCAGTCGTTCACGGATGCGCTGTTTCCCGAGGTCGTCGACGGCGCACCGGTGCAGCCG
>JALZNU010000415.1 GCA_030857495.1 Actinomycetota bacterium
ATCTTGGGCTCATCGTGTGGTTGCCACCACGTCGTGGAGCGCGCCGAACACGCCAGGGGCAGCCACCACGATGCCGCTCGGATCGGCCGTCCCGCCGATCGGCGCGCTCAGGCAGCCCGCCTCCCGGGCGATGAGCTCGCCCGCGGCGAGATCCCACACATTGAGGAACTCCTCGTAGTAGCCGTCGACACGCCCGGCGGCGACGAAGCACAGGTCGAGCGCGGCGGAGCCGCCACGACGGATGTCGGCGACACGGTCGATGAGTTGTGCCATGCGTCGGGCTTGCATCCGCCTGCGCTCGACGTCATAGGAGAATCCCGTCGCGATCAGGGCGCGTCCGAGTGTCACGTCGGAAGCAGGGGAGATCGTGCGATCGTTGCACGTCGCGCCGGCGCCCCGCGCGGCGGCGAACACCTCGCCGAGCGCAGGTGCGGCGACGGCGCCGGCGACCATGTCGCCGGCCAGCCCGACCGCCACCGACGTCGCCCACATCGTGTGCCCGTGCACGTAGTTCGTGGTGCCGTCGATCGGGTCGAGATACCACTCGTAGCCCGACGTGCCGCTGACCGCCGTGCCCTCCTCGCCGATCACGGCGTCATCGGGCCGGGCGGCGCGCAGCTCGTCGACGAGCCATTGCTCCGTCGCTCGATCGTGTTGCGTCACGAGGTCGGTCGCGCTCGACTTGTCGTCCACCACGCCGACGGCGGTCGCGCCGGCGGCGGCGATCTCGCCTCCGCCGACGGCGAGGCGCGTGGCGAGTCGGCGGAGTGCCTGCGGATCGGACCCAACGAGGGTCACGGCGCGCGGTCGTCGATCTCGCGCCACTCGCCGACGGCCCGCAGCACGAGCACGGCGACGATGCTCATCCCGATCGCGCAGACCACGGCACCGGCGAGGATCCCGAGTCCGAGCGGGAGACCACAGTTGCCGCTGCACTGCACCGACACGAGCCCGTACCCGATGAGGCCGCCGCAGAGCCCTCCGACGAGCACCGCCCCGAACGCCAGCGCCCTTGCGAGCGGGGTCGGGATCGCCGACAGCGGGGCGTCCTGACCAGGCACGACGCCACGATACCGGCACCGCTAGGGTCGACCCGGTGCGTGTCGCCGTCGTCGTCCCGACGTACAACGAGGCCGACAACCTCGGACGCCTCGTCGACGGGTTGCGACGCGCGAACGTCACCGCTCAGATCGTCGTCGTCGACGACGCCAGCCCTGACGGCACCGGCCAGCTCGCCGACGAGCTCGCCCGCAGCGACGACCACCTCCGCGTCATCCACCGCACGGCTAAGGCGGGCATCGGCTCGGCCTATCGCGCAGGGTTCGCTGCTGCGCTCGCCGACGGCGCCGATGTCGTGGTGCAGATGGACGCCGACCTCTCCCATGAGCCCGCTGACGTCGCCGCGCTCGTCGCGATCGTGGCACAAGGCGTCGACCTCGCCATCGGCTCGCGCTACGTCCCCGGCGGCCGCACGGTCAACTGGCCCGCCGGCCGACTCCGGCTGTCGCGCTGGGCCAACCGCTACGCAGCCGGCATGCTCGGCCTCGCGATCAACGACGCCACGGCGGGGTTCCGCGCCTACTCGGCATCGGCGCTGCGGCGGATGGACTTTGCCACTGTCGGCGCCAACGGCTACGGGTTCCAGGTGGAGATGACGCACCGCCTGATCCGTGCCGACGGCCGGATCGTCGAGTACCCGATCACGTTCGTCGACCGGCGAGCGGGCGAATCGAAGATGTCCGGTGGCATCGTGCGTGAGGGCCTCGTGCTCGTCGTGCGCCTGTGGGTCGCCGACCGGCGGGACCGTCGCCGCCGGCGGCGCAGCGGGGGATGACCGGCACCCGAACGATCCTGCATGTCGACATGGATGCGTTCTACGTGTCGGTCGAGCTGCTGCGCCGGCCAGATCTCGCCGGGCGCCCGGTCGTCGTGGGCGGGACAGGTCGTCGCGGCGTCGTCGCCGCTGCCTCCTACGAGGCGCGCAAGTACGGCGTGCACTCGGCTATGCCTTCCGCCGTCGCCCGCCGGCGCTGCCCGCACGCCGTCTTCCTCGCCGGCGATCACGCCAGGTACGCCGAGGTCGGGGCGCAGATCCGAGGCGTGTTCGAACGGTTCACAACGCTCGTCGAACCACTTTCCCTCGACGAGGCGTTCCTCGACGTGACGGGCGAGCCCGGCCGAGCCGTCGACGGACGGCGCATCGCCGAGACCGTGCGCCAGCAGGTGTTGCAGGAGGTGTCGTTGCACTGCTCTGTCGGCGTCGCCCCCAACAAGTTCCTCGCCAAGCTCGCCAGCGTCGAGGCGAAACCGGTGGTCAGCGGTGGTGCCGTCCGGCCCGGGACCGGTGTGGTGGCAGT
>JALZNU010000416.1 GCA_030857495.1 Actinomycetota bacterium
TCAGGTCGATCGCGAGCTCGATGTCGTCCCCGTCGGCCGTCACGCTCATGTCGGAGGTGTAGTCCGACGTCAGCAGCAAGGGGTTGGTGCGGCTGACGCGAACCTCTCCGGTTCCCGTGAAGTCGCCGCTGACGTCCTCGCCGTCGACCGACTCGTCGATCGGCACATCCTGGGACATGGCGATCACGAACTCGTCGTCGGTGACCTCCTTCAGCTCGTACACCGTGGTGATGTCGAAGTCGAAGCCCTCCGACTCGCTCGTCAGCACCTGCGACCAGCGCGAGCCGATGCCGATCTCCTCGGTCGGGAAGACCGCCTGCGAGTTGGCGTTGACGCTCTCCCGCATCGAGTCGGGCAGCTCGCCGCCGTCCTTGAGGGTCGTCTCGCCGACCTGCTGGCCGTTCTCGTCGTACTCGGTGACGAGCGTCTTGCCGAGAACGCCCTCGAACTTTTGGCGCATCGTCTCCTCCGCCCCATCGGGCGCGTCGACGACCTCGATCTCGCGGATCATGGACTCGACCGTGCTCGCGCCCTCGGACCGTGACGCGACCACCTGGTCGAGCACCAGCTGCATGCCGATCGAGATGTTCTGGCCTGCGCCACTCACCGAGACGGTCAGATCCATGGTGTTCGTCGCCTCCTGGCCCTCCTCGTAGACGGGTGCGAGCCGGTACTTCTGCTGCTGGCCACCTGCGAGCAGAGCGATGTCATCATCGGGGGTCTGGTCCGCGTCGCCGCCCTCGCTTCCGGTCGTGTCGGTGCCGCTGGTGCCGGTCGGGTCGGTCGTGTCGCCGCCACCCTCGTCATCACCGCACGCCGCAAACGCGAACGTGGCCGTGATCGCCAGTGCACCGAGGCGGACGCGCCGTCCCGGCACTCGGTGCCGTGCTCGACGAGGTGAACGACGTGGGGTCGCGTGCTGCATGCTCCTGGGCTCCTTGATGGTCGGGGTGTTGGTGGTCGCTGTCGTTGGTCGGTGTCCGAGCGGGTCGGTGTCGAGCGTTGCCCGTGTTCGTTCGACGTCGACTCGTCGAGGTTGGTTCCCAACGATCCCATACCGCCACGACGGGATACCGTGAGACCATGACGCAGCTCGAGGAACCGACGCACGCAGAACGGGCCACTTTCACGGCGATGAGCCACGGCACGCAAGAGGACTGGGGACACATCGCCACCGCTGCGCTGGAGTTCTACCCGGGTCTCGCAACTCGGGTCACCGAACATCTGCGGTTGCTCGACGGCGACTTCGGCGGATTCGCCGTAGACCGCCTCATGCACTCGCGCCAGACCGCGACGCGTGCCGCACGCGACAACCGTGACGACGCCTACGTGGCGTGCGCGCTCCTGCACGACATCGGCGACACACTCGGCTCGTACAACCACGCCGACGTCGCTGCCGCCGTCGTGTGGCCGTTCGTCGGCGACGACCTCCACTGGATGGTCCAGCAGCACGCCGTCTTCCAGGGCTACTACTTCTTCCATCACCTGGGGCTGGATCGCGATGCTCGCGACCAGTTCGCCGGTCACCCGCACTACGACCTGACGGCCGAGTTCTGCGAGGTCTACGACCAGCCGGCGTTCGATCCCGACTACCCGACGATGGAGTTGCAGGAGTTCGAGCCGCTGCTGGAGGACTTCTTCTCCTCGCCGAAGCGCTCGATCTACAAGCGTGGCCCCGCCGAGTAACCCGATCCGCAACCCGCCGGCGCGTGGATTCGCCCGGCGGCTGGCGATCTGCCTCGTCGGACTCGCCATGTTCGGCGCGGGCATCGCCCTCATCGTCAACAGCGAACTGGGCAACGGTCCGTGGGACGTCTTCCACCAGGGTCTCGCCGACCAGCTGGGCGTCGGCATCGGCGTCGTCATCATCGGCGTCGGCTGCGCGCTGGTGCTGCTATGGATCCCGCTGCACGTGAGGCCCGGCCTCGGCACGCTGCTCACCGCCGTCCTGGTGGGCGTCGTCGTCGACCTCGTGCTGCCCCTCCTGCCCGACACCGACCGGCTCGTCCCCCGGATCGGCTCGCTCGCTGCCGGCATCGTCATGATGAGTGCCGGCACCGGCATGTACCTCGGGGCAAATCTCGGCCCAGGCCCTCGCGACGGATTGATGACGGGCCTCGCCGCCCGCGGCTGGCAGGTGCGCGTCGCCCGCACGGCGATCGAGGTGGCGGTGCTCGGGCTCGGCGTGTTGCTCGGTGGCACCATCGGCGTCGGCACGGCGATCTTCGCCCTCACGATTGGGCCGCTCGTCCAGTTCTTCATCCCCCGCTTCGCCGATCCGGACTCGCCGACGGCGTCCGACAGCGGCTACGACACCCCGCCACTCGGCGTCAGTCGATGTCCTGGCACCTGAC
>JALZNU010000417.1 GCA_030857495.1 Actinomycetota bacterium
CGGCGTCGTGATCGCCGGCAATCAGCCACCGCAGGCACGTGACGCGCTGGAGGCGATGGACCTCGGTGCCGACGCGATCTTGATCTCGGACGATCTCGGCGTCGCCAAGCCCGACCGGCGATTCTTCGGCGCGGTGGCCGACGCCGCCGGCGTCGAGCCCGGCGAGATCGCCTACGTCGGCGACCGGGTCGACAACGACGTGGTCCCGGCGAACGCGGCGGGAATGGTGTCGGTACTCGTGCGGCGTGGGCCGTGGGGATTCCTGCACGCCTCGTGGCCCGAGGCTGCGAGCGCCGACGTGATCGCTGATTCGCTGCTCGTCCTCCCCGACCTGCTCGAGGACCGGACGCCCTGAACCTGATGGCCGGGCGACGGTGTCACGTTCCGAACAGGACGGTGCGGCAGGTGAGGCGCACGAGCTCGTCGACACGGCGCGGTGGTGCCGTGCCGGCGATGAGCGATCGCCGGACGGCCGCAAACGGCACGTCGACGAGGGCGAAGGCGACATCGGTGGGGTTGGCGGAGGCACCGGCGGCGGCGAGGCGCCGCGTGAACGTGTGCCGAGCCTCCTCGAGGGGGCGGTTGAGGGTCGCCAGCTCGTCGCCGAGCTCGTCCGGCCACTCGGCCGCGAGCTGCTCGCGGCGATACAGCATCAGGATGCGCGCCTCGGTGAGATGGGATCGCGACCACCGCACCACGTGGAGCGCAGCGCCGACGGCGGCACGTTCGACGTCGGGTTGGGCGATCGCCTCGAGCGCCCCTTGCTGGGAGCGGCGGGCCGTACGGATCCACAGCGACGCCATCAGCAGGTCGCGTGACGCAAATCGGTAGTAGATCGAGCCCGACGGTGCCTCGAGGAGTGCCGCGATCGAGCCGATCGACGTGCGTGCCGGTCCGCCGTCCGCCACGACGTCGGCGGCCGCGTCGAGGATCGCGTCGCTACTGAACCGAGCCGTGCGTCCCATCTGACGAAGCGGGTCGGGGCCGGTCAGCGAACGTTCGTGAACGGGGGCGTCGTCGCGGGCGAGGATCCCAACCAGTGGGCGTGAAGTGGGTTGGTGCCGTCGAGGCCGCCGCAGGAGTGGACGGGTCGGCAGCGAATGAACGCCGAGACAGAGTGGAACGGGTCGCCGCGATCGGCAGCCATCGCAGCGCCGTGCGGGGAGGAAACATCGCCATAGGCGTAGTCGCGGAGTGCATCAGCGCTGTCCCACAGCGAGACCGTGGCGACGAACGGCGGGCGTGCGAGCCCGGTCGACCAGATCATGCCGGCCGCCTCGACCACCTGCTGTCCGGCCAGCGCAGTGGCTCGCACGAACTTCGGTGCACGGCGTGCGCGCAGGCGTCCGAGCGTGAGCACCACGGCAGGTCCGTCGCACCCGATCTGCCGGCTCCTCTGCACGTCACCTGGAAGGCCGGGCCACTCACCGATCGCCCTCACGGGTTCGAGGCGTACGTGCCACCCGGTTTTTAGGCGGGCGGCCGTCGGCGAGGAGGCGCGGAAGCGGTCGACGGCTGCGTCGTCGTCCCATGTTGCGACCATCGCCACGCGGTGCGGGTCGGGTTTGGCGTCGCTTCCGAGCGGAGCGGCGAGCCCCATCTGAGCGTGACGGAGTCCGTCGACGCGTGAGACGCGCGGGGTCGAGTAGAGCAGGCGTAGCGCCGTCGGCACGGTGACGTCGGCGATGTCGACGGTGAAGATCATGAGCCCGATAATAGAGAGCTCTCTCTACTATTTCATCGTCGCATACGTCACACCAGGGTGCCTGGTTGGGGCACCGGCGCCCGGCGACGTCGGGAGCCCCTGGGTAGGCTGATGCGCTCGCACCGTGCGGGCGTTTAGCTCAGTTGGCTAGAGCGCTTCCCTTACAAGGAATAGATAAATAGCCTGGTCAGCGATAGTACTTAAAGCGCAGGTAGATAGGCGGGAATATATCCGTACAGGACGCGGTTCTGACTCATGAAAGCTTCCACATACAATCATTGGAAGCTTCCATAGAAACATGAGGAACAAATATGAACCACCTGGACAGATATGAGATTGCGCTACGTGCGAGAGGCGAGAACACTGATACAGCGTTGATCGTGCTTCGCAGATTGCAACGCGACGGGCTGCCGATCCCCTTTACCAAGGATGAAGCACTCGCTGCGATCTCGGAGCTACGAGAGCGAATGGCTCCGAACAGCGAGCGGCGGTACGTGAGCGTTATCAAGGCCTTCTCTCGCTGGTACGCCGAGGAGTACGACGCCGACGACGTGGCGCGCAACATAAAGCGGCCGAAGGGCACGGTGCCCGCTCCTGGTCGCATCGCGAACATGGCAGAGGTTGAGGCGGTCATTGAT
>JALZNU010000418.1 GCA_030857495.1 Actinomycetota bacterium
GATCACGCCACGCGTCGGAGGAGTAGGCCCGACGACGATCGCGATGCTGTTCCGCAACACGGTCGAGGCCGCCGAGCGTCGCGTCGCTCGGGCGAGCTGATCGTCGCCCGGATCGTCATGCCGGTGCGTGAGGCGATACGACGGTGACCATGCCGCCCTCCGACCCGTTCGCGTCCGACCCGATCCTGCCCACCGACCCTGAAGGGCTCGAGGTGCTGCACGACCGCGAGTACCGGGTGCGGGCATGGAAGGTGAGCCACGCCGAGCTCGTGCTGCGCGGGGCCGTGCGCGATCAGAAGCCGCCGGGGCTGTACACGCCAGAAGACGTGCGTCCGTTGACGATCCACCACATGCAGGTGGAGTTGCGGGTGAGATTCCCGTCGATGGAGATCGTCGGCGCCGACGTGCTGTTCGAGACGCATCCCCACACGAGCTGTCCACGCATCATTTATCACTACGGAGAGCTCGTCGGCCTGTCGATCGCCCGCGGCTTCAACAACAAGGTGCGCGAGCTGTTCGGCGGGCCACGCGGTTGCACGCACACGACGGCGCTGCTGATGGCGATGGGCCCGGTGGCGATCCAGTCGATCTGGTCGATGCAGGCATCACAGTCCGAGTCCGGCCTGGTGCGGGTCGCCGGCGAGCTCACCCCAGAGCAGCGGGAGGCGGCGGCGCGCTCGAGCCTCAACAGCTGTCACGTGTGGGACGAAGACGGCGAACACGTCAGAGCCATCCGTGACGGCGAACCCGTCGAGATGCCGATCCCGATGCGCCAGCGCCTCGCCGAACTGTCCTGATGGCGGGCTCGTCGCCCGCTTCGCTTTGCCGTCGCGCCGCGTGTGCCTCGTCGCTGGCGCTTCCGACCTAGTTGGCGGGCTCCGGCTCCGCTGCGCTTTGCCGTCGCGCCGCATGTGCCTCGTCGCTGGCGCTTCCCTCGGCACGCGTCGTCACGTCATGACGACGCGCTCGGCGCGGTCGCCGTCAGGCGGGTGCGCCGGATGCGTCGACGCCGGCGAGCTCGCGCCAGGGCTTCGGCAGGCGGCCCTCGGGCATCGCACCGGCTGCGATGAGCGAGGCGACGATCGGGCGCGTGGCCTCGTGGCGGAGCGCGACTCGTGACGGGGTCTTGTTCGCCCGCTTCCACGTCTCGAACGTGGGCAAGCCGACAGTCGCGTACACGCCGGGGTGCACGAGCGTGTCGAACATCATGTGGATGATCCGTGGCACGACGTGGCGGACGAGGAACCGGTCCACGCGACCGGCTTCGGCAAGCCGCGACGGCAGCACGGCGCGGGCGTAGGCGAGGTGCCGCGCCTCCTCGCCACGGTGGTAGCGGTTGACCTCGCGCAGGAACGGGTCGGTGTCGGGGTGTTCGGCCGCCTTGCGCTGCAGCAGGTCCGGGATCTCCTCGCCACCGAGCACGAGCACGTCGAGGGTCGCGCGACGGCGCAGGATGCGGGGGATGATCTTCGCCGCGACCCACCGCCACCTCGCCAGCGGGTTGCGGGCGGTCGGTTCGAGCTGCGAGAGCAGCCGGCTGAACAGGCGCGAGTGGCGCGTCTCCTCGCCGATCTCGTGCAGGGAGTAGACGACCTCGGGGTCGGTGAGGTCGTCGTTGCGGAAGATCTCCATCGAGAACCCGGCCATCAGCACGGCCTCGAAGCGGAGCCCCGATTCGACGATCGAGGCGACCTCTTCGCGCGAAAGGCGAGCGCGCTGTTCCAGCGTGAGCGAGGCGAACTCGGGGAGCTCGTGGATCGACAGCAGCTCGTCGGGGAGCACCTGTCCGTCGCCGAGCGAGCCGACGAGGTCGAGGTCCGGGTCGATGACGCGCCGCAGTGAGGCCGTCGAGAGTTGCGTGACGCGGTCTCGTGTGCGAGCGGGGTCGTGGGGTCGCGACGTGGCGAGCATGCCAGTGAGCATAACCACGAAGTGAGGATTGTTCATAATTCCTCACTTCATTTCTGCGACGTGGCTAACATGCGAGCAATGGCGAACGGCAGGCTCACCAAGGGCGAGCGCACGCGCGAGGCGCTCGTCGCGGCGGCGATCGACCGCTTCGCCCGCAGTTCCTACCAGCGGGTCGCGCTCGGCGACATCGCTCGTGATGCCGGCGTGTCGCCGACAGCCGTGTACCGCTACTTCGAGGACAAGCTGGCGCTGTTCGTCGCCGCCGTCGATTCCGACGCCGAGGCCCTCGTCGAGTTCGCAAGGGCGCGGCTCGACCTCGGCGACGGCGTGCCATCGCTCGCCGACCTGCTCGACCTGATGTCCGAGGGGCTCGCCGACGCCGTGATCGACCACCCGCTCGTCTCCCGTGTGCTCGCCGGCGATCCGA
>JALZNU010000419.1 GCA_030857495.1 Actinomycetota bacterium
CAGCTCGGACTGCTCGCCCTCGAAGCGGCGCTCACGGCCTACGAGGACGTCGCGCTCGACGACGTGCGGGCCAAGAGCGTCGCGCTCACGGAGGCGTTCATCGAGCTCGCCGACGAGCGCCTCGCAGCGCACGGGTTCATCGTCGCCAGCCCACGCCGCAGTGCCGAACGTGGCAGCCACGTCGCACTCGGCCACGACCACGCCTACCCAATCACCCAGGCGCTCATCGCACGCGGCGTGATCGGCGACTTCCGTGAGCCGAACCTCATCCGCCTCGGCTTCGCGCCGCTCTACGTTCGCCACGTCGACGTGTGGGACGCCGTCGAGATCTTCGTCGACGTGATGGAGCGCGAGGAGTGGCGCAACGCGGCACACCAGCACCGCAACGCTGTGACCTGAACCGGTCGTCGACGCCTGCGAGCGGGTTCCCGCTGGGGCCGAGCGGTTGGGATGGTCGTCGCTTCCGGCCACATTTCATGCGGGGTCGATGAAGATCGCCACGCGGTCGAATTCGTTGGCGCGATGCAGCTCCATCCACTCGTCAACATCATCCAGCAACTCCGGTGGGCCATCGAGCAGGCCGTAATCCCGAAGGCCGTTCATCATCCGCACCACCTCGTACACGCCTCTTCGACCCGGTCGCTCGCCTTCGATCACGGCGGACACGGCGTCGATGCGCCCTTCGAAGATGTAGCGTGCGGTCGCCACGTCGACGGCGAGCTCACCGTCGGCCAGTGCCCCAAGGAGCCGGCGGTCGAGCTCGTTGCGGCGGGCATCGTCGGACGGCGTCAGGACGGACGCCGCCGCCAGCTCCACGAGGTCGTCGTCCACGCGGTCGAGGTTGCCGCCCGTCACCAGGTACATACGCCGCATCCCCGCCGCCTCTTCCGGATCGAGATCGCGACGCTCGCCGAACCGCTCGCCGTCGATCTCGTTGACGAAAACGAACGCCACGCCGTGGCGTTGCAGCTCGGCCATCACTGCGTAGGCGTAGCGACTGAAGGTGCGTTCGAGACTCCGGTCGAACACGACGGGCTCGTCGAGGTCCAGCTCGGCCAGCGAGTCCGCCAGCTCGGAGCGCAGCTCACCGGCCACGCCGACCAGTGCGTCCTCCTCGGCGCTCGTTCCTCGTTCTCGGACCACCGTTGGCACGCTCGGCACGACGGCGAGCATTGCGCCGGCGGTCACGACGCTCACAATTACGTGGCGGGGGACAGCCACCCGCGTCGCCGCCGCCGCGGCGAGTGATGACGCCACCGACAGCGTGACGAACGCGCCGATCGGCCAGATCCAGTGGTAGTTCTGTGGCGCCACACCGAAGGACGTGAGCGGAATCGTCGATGCCGACCACCATCCGATGGCGAGCAACGCCGGCCCCCACATGGCCAGTGTGAGTCGGGCGTGAGTGGAAGGCAGGAGCACGGCCAGCACCACAGCTCCGATGGTGACCGCACCGAGGATGGCCAACCGCAACCACGCTGACGACTCCTCCATGAGCTGTTCGCTGGGGAAGAACCTCAGGATCGAGTCGCCCAGCCAGAACGGTGGCTGGCCGAGAATGTCGGTCAGCACCCGGGCGCCGCCGCTCCCGCCGAGGCCGACAGTCTCGCCTGGGGCCCCGAGCGCCCTGCCCAGGTTGCCCTTGCCCCAGAACTGGTCCCACAGCGGCTGGGACCAGCACACCACGCCGACCGCTGCTGTGACCGCCAGCGGCCGAAGCAGCGGCTCGGGATCGCGGTCGGGATCGCCGGCTGCCCATCTCGTCACGGCGAAGCCACCGAGGGCCACGATGGCGACCATCCCGGTCGGCAGGGCGAACGTCAGGTGGGTTTGCACGATCAAGCTGGCGACGAGCACGAGCCACGGCATCACCCAGGCTCGACCGGCGCTGACCGCCCAAGCGACGAACAGCAGGCACCAGAACGGCAAGATCAACGCCCACTGCTGACGCGCCTCGATCAGCGACCGGCTGCCCATGGTCCACTCCAACAGCGCCGTGACGCCCATCACTGCCATGACGCCGGCCGGGCCTACCATGCGCCGGCACACGGCCCATACGCCCACAACGGCGGCGATGTTGAGCAGGGCGATGCCGATGGCCAAACCCTCGGGTCCGAACAGATGAGTGAACGGCGCCAGCAGATCGAGTTGAAGTGGCCCGAGATTGTTGATCGACTTCTCGAGTCTGCTGCTCCCCGACGACCAGGCCCCGAGCAGCGGGTGGTTGGCCGTGAGCACGTCGCGCGAGCGGACGGCGAAGTAGGCGGCGTCGCCCAGTGGCAGCCAGTCGCTCGCGAACTTGCGGACCGCCATCACGACGATGGGCAGGCA
>JALZNU010000420.1 GCA_030857495.1 Actinomycetota bacterium
ACATGATCCGACCACCACTGCGCATCACCGACGTCGTCGTGATCGCCTCCGCCGCGGCCGTCGATCATCTCGCGCAGGATGTCGGCGTGGCCGGCGTGCTGGGACGTCTCGGACACCACGCGCACCAGCAGCACACCGAGCGTCGTCTCCCGGTGCTCCTCCGGCCACCACGGCACCGTGGCCGGCGCCGCCAGGCCGAGCTGCTCGATCGACTCGTCGGAGTGGCGCCACGCACCCCGGTAGAGCTCGATGAGCTCCTCGCTCGATTCGTCCGCCGTCGCCCACATGTCGGCGCTCTCCCAGATCGACTGGTCCGCGACCCAGGGAAGTTCGACGGCTGGCGGGCGGCCGACACACACGCCGAGGTACTCGAGCTCGATGCCGGCGAGGTGTTTCACGAGGCCGAGGAGGTTCGTTCCGCTCGGTGTCATCGGACGGCGACGGTCGTACTCGTCGAGACTGTCGAGCGTGGCGAGGAGCGACTCACGAACGTGCTGAAGGTGCCAGCGCAGCGAACCCTCGGTCGGGCCGAGCCTGTCGGACTGCCCGTCGGGCTGGTCGTCGGCCACGACGGGACCATACCCTTGACGCCATGGCGTCCTACTCCGTCAACACGGCGGCCGTGCAACGTGCCCGTCGCATGATCGACGCCCGCCAGTACGTGCTCGACAGCGACTGGGGCGACGTCCAGCCGGACGCCGAGACCGAGAACGACTTCCTCGAGTCGCACTCGTGGGATGAGTACGGCGAGTGGCATCTCGGGTTGACCGACGGTGCCAATGACGAGACGAAGGCGCGGCACGCATTCGTCGTCGGCGACTTCCGGCGCGTGCACCGCACGGCGCTGATCGCCTGCGTGTACCGAGCCTCGGAGTGGAAGCACAAGTCCGTCGAGCTCGCCGCCCACGACCTGCTGCAGCATCTCGACGAGACGTCGGGCTGACCCGCCACCCGGCGCCCTATCCAGGTATCAGTCCGAGTTCGGCTCGGCGGGGAAGAACGAGATCCGCCCGGTCGGTTCGAGCACGGCGAGGCGGACGTCCTCGAGGTGCTCGATCCCGTGCTGGCGCGCTGCTTCCATCACCTCGTCGAGGGGGAGCCGTTCGACGGCGAGCGCCTTGTCGATCGGCGTGCCGTTCTCCACGATGATCCGCGGGATGCCGTCGACCGCCCGCCCGATGCGCCGCCAGCGCCACGTCACGTACGTGAGGACTGTGATCCAGAACGCGAGCGTCGACACGATGATCACGGTGCCCGTCACCGAGTAGTCCTCCTGCGTGATGCCCTGCTGCACGATGTCGCCGAGCGTGACGAGCAGCAGCAGCTCGAACGGCGCCATGTCGGTGAGCGTGCGGCGCTTCATCCCGCGGGTGATGAGGAACAGGAACCCGAAGATGAACGTCGCGCGCAGCATCAGTTCCATCAGGGCCACACCCTCGTGTGGAACTCCACCTCGGCGACGACCTCGGTGCCGTCGAGCACGGCGACGCTGCCGGAACGTCCCGACTGCAGCGCCGGCTCGATCCGACCGTCGTACGTGACATGCAGGTCCTCTCCGTCAGGCGGATCGAACTCCCACACCACCTCGGTGGCCGTGTTGTGCTCGGCGGACGGCGCCGGGTAGAGGCCGTTCTCGTCCCAGATGCGCATGTACCTGCGGTCGACCGCGATCGTGATCGGCGCGCCGAAACCGCCGTCACGGTGCACGTCGATGTCGAACGGTGTCGCCAGCGCCGGACGCGTCACGGCGCCGTAGGTCACCGTCAGCTCATAGCCACCGCCCGCCGCGGACACGGTGTCGGAGTCGACCCCGAACACGTGCACGCCGCTGATCCCGTCGATGGCCGTCACCCCGATGATGGCCGTGAGCATCGCCGTCGTCAGTCCGTAGCCGATGCGCGACGTGCGGATCGAGCGCGCCTGCACCTCGGGCGAGAGGAGATCCGCGTCGCTGGCGACCACGCTCGTCGACGCTATGACGTGGCGATGTCCGGCGACCGGACTCTCGCGAGGAAGTGGTGCGCCGTAGCCTCACCTGATGACAGCGAGCCGCCGTACGGGCACGACCGACTGGCACACGTCGGCGCGACGGTGCAGGCGCGTGGCGACGATCGTCGCACTCGCGGTGATGGCCACGGCGTGCAGCGACGAGGAGCCCGACGCCGGTCCCGCGACCGGTTCCCTTGACACCCCGAGCAGCGACGGCGGCGGTGAGATCACGGTGCCCGACGGCTTCGAGGTGTCGGTGCTCGCCGACGGGTTCGAGGGGCCGACCCAGATCGCCGACGGTGGCGACGGGTCGTTGCTCGTCGCCCAACTCAACGGCGGAG
>JALZNU010000421.1 GCA_030857495.1 Actinomycetota bacterium
TGCCGCCGGCGCCGAGGCGGTAGCCGCCGCCCCTGCCCACGGTCGTCTCGATCGGGTAGCCGAGCATTCGCAGCCGCTCGACGTCGCGGCGGACGGTGCGCACGGTGACGCCGGAGCGCTCGGCGAGCGCCGAGCCTGGCCAGTGCGGGCGCGACTGCAGCAGCGACAGCGTTTCCAGCAGGCGAGCGGTCGTGTCCGGCATCGACGTGAGATTCTCGCACAGACAGGACAGAATCAGTCCTTATTGTTGACTACCGTCGGTGCGAGTGGACATCGCATGGACCGATCAACTCGTCGACCAGCTGGCCTTCCAGTGGGACGGGTACTTTCGTCCCCGCCTCGACGGGCTCACCGACGAGCAGTACCTCTGGGAGCCGGTCGACGGCTGCTGGAGCATCCGGCAGCGCTCGGAGGCGGTGACCTCACACGCGATCGGTGAGGGCCCGAACGCGATCGACTACGTCGTGCCGGAGCCCGAACCGGTGCCGTTCACGACGATCGCATGGCGGATGGGCCACATCTCGATCGGCGTCTTCGGCGAGCGAGCGGCGAACCACTTCGGTGCCGGCGACGTCAGCTACGGCGCGACGGCATGGCCGATCGACGCGGCGAGCGGACTCGAGCTGCTCGACCGACACCACGATGCGTGGCTGGCGGGCGTCGCGGCGATGAGTGTCGACGATCTCGCCAGGCCGTGCGGGCCACACGAGGGGCCGTTCGCCGACCGGCCCTTCGCCGAGCTCGTGCTGCACATCAATCGCGAGGCCCTGCACCATGCCGCCGAGATCGCTGCCATCCTCGACCTCTACGCCCACCGTGCCTCGCTGCACGCCTGAAGGAGGGCCTCCGATGACACCCACCATGCAAGTCGCGATCGACGCCGCCGATCCGCACGCCCAGAACAGGTTCTGGGCGGCGATCATGGAGTACGAGATCGAGGACCACCATGACATGATCGAGCAGATCGTCGCCGCGGGGCACGCCGGCGAGGACGACATCATCGAGGTCGAAGGCCGCAAGGCGTGGAAGACAGCAGCCGCATCCCGCCCTCGCGACGGGTCGGGGGCGCGACTGCTGTTCCAGCACGTGCCCGAGGCCAAGGCAGTGAAGAACCGTGTCCACCTCGACCTGCACGTGGGCGACGACGAGCGCGACGGTGCGGTCGCAAGGGCGCTCGAGCTCGGCGCGACCAAGTTGTGGGACGGTCGTCAGGGTCCGCAGACGTGGGTCACGCTCGCCGACCCGGAGGGCAACGAGTTCTGCATCTCCTGAGCGTTCAGCTGCTACCCGATCGCGAACGCATCACGGCGACACCCTCGCCTTCGAGCTCGTTCAGCGCCGGCTGACGGCCCAGCGCGCCAGCCAGCACCGAGATCCCCGTGCCCCGCAGCGGCGCGCCGTCGCCGTGCGACCAGTCGAGGTCCGTGGCCTCGAGCCGGACGCCCTTCAGTTGCCCCCGGCCGACGAACCCGAGCGTCGCCTTGGACGAGACGACGAACTCCAGTGCTCGCCGCACGGTCGCGTGGGGCGGGTCGTGGGCGAGGCCGAGTGGCTGGCGCATGTCGTAGCCGTGGACGAGCAGGTCGGTGAGCGGTGCCTGTAGGGGGAGCAGCGGCGGGCGCCACTCGCGCCGAGCCCGGTCGCGCAACAAGGCGACGAGCTGGGGCATCGAGTAGTTCTTGGCCTGTTCGGCCGTGGCGAGCACCGTGAAGCGAGGGACGCTGCCGCGCGATCGCACGATCAACGGGAGCGATCCGCGCACCGACGACGTCAACGGCAGCGTCAGGTGGGCGACGATGTCGCGCACGGTCCACGCCTCGCACAAGCTCGGTGTGTCGAGCTGGGCGTCGTCGAGGCCCTCGGCCAGATCGGCTATCGCCCGCCGCTCGTCCGCGATGAGATCGATGTCGCCCACGCCGCCAGACGTTACCGACCGCCCGCTGGCCAGTGAACGTCCAAAACTACGCCGATCATCCCGGAATCGATCGACATCGCCGAGAATGTCTCCGATGGCTCGACGACAGATCAGGGTGGGACCAGCGGGCTTGTCGCGACGCAACGTGATCGCCGGGTGGGTCGTCGCAGCGGCCGGGCTGGCGGGCGCGACCGTGACGTTCACCCACACGCGCGCGTGGCTGGGCCTCAGCAGCGTGCTGCTCGGCTATCTCGCGATCGCCGTGCTCGTGGCGCTGATCGGCGGCTCGGGGCCGGCGTCGGCGGTGGTGTTCGGCGGCTTCGCGCTCGCCGTGTGGTTCTTCACGTCGCCGCTGTACCGCCTGAGCGTTCGCGAGGTCGACGGCCAGGTGGCGCTGCTGGTGTACGTGGTCG
>JALZNU010000422.1 GCA_030857495.1 Actinomycetota bacterium
GTCCGGGTCGTAGCCCGTCTGGGTCGGCAGGTCGAACGCGATCGACAGTCCCGTCTGACCCCTCGCGAGGTTCGTGCGGTAGAGCGCGTTCGACGCCGCGGCGGTCGAGTGCCCCGAGTACGTCCGCATCATCCACGGCCGATCCGGCTCCCGACGTCCCGTCATCCCGTCAGTGTGCTCCGGAACGACGTGCAGGCGCCAGCCTCGGACCCGTGCGTGGATCACGCCCGAGGTTGCGTCCCTGGGTGAGCGGACGCGACGAACGGTCCGTCACGGCGAGGTCGTCACCCAGACGGCGTCTCCCACACCGACACGTGGCTCGGGCTGTCGGACGTGAACGGGGTCCGGTCCCACCACGCCCACCGCTCGCGCAGCCGCATCCCGGCGATCCGCGCCATCAGGTCGAGCTCGGACGGCCAGGCGTAGCGGAACGGCACCGAGTTGCGGGCGTAGGCGCCGTCGCCGCGCCGGGAGTAGTGGTGCGACCACATCATCTGGGAGGCGACGTCGTACTCGTCGATGCCGACGTGGTCGTCGCCGTGGCTGAACACCCGGTAGTGGCGGTCGGGCTGCGCGCCCAGCACGCCGGGGACGCCGGTCTCGATCACGAAGCACCCGCCGGGACGCAGGTGCCTTGCGGCGTTCTCGAACGTGGCCACCTGGGCTTCCTGGCTGGCGACGTTGCCGATCGTGTTGAACACGAGGTACACGACGTCGAAGTCGCCGTCGACGCGAGCCGTCGTGTAGTCGCCGATCACTACTGTCAGGTCCTCGCCGCCGTGCTTGGCGCGCAGCTGGCGCACCATCGCTGCGGACAGATCGATGCCGGCGACCTCGACGCCGAGCGCGGCGAGCGGCAGCGCCACCCGCCCCGTCCCGACCGCCAGCTCGAGCGCCCGGCCGTCCTCGCCGGCCAGCTCGGCAAGGAACCCGGCTTCGAGCGCCAGGTGCTCGTCCGTGAACCGAACGTCCGAGTCGTCGTCGTAGCGGGCGGCGACGCCGTCGCCGAAGTAGTCGTGGGGCACGCAACATTCTCGCCGTCACCGCCCCTCCGATGCCACGAGATATCGGCCGGAAATGACCGGATCGCCACCCCGAGCCTCGAACTGTCCGTAGAAACGCGCCCGATCGGGCAGGTTCCTACGGACAGTTGGCGGGGGCAGCCGCGAACGAGACGCCCGATCAGCGAGCTGGTCGTCGCCGCGTCGAGGCCGAGGTCGACGGGTGGATGGAGCCGCTCGGTTGACCCGCCGCAGGTGACGTCTGGCGCGCCGACCGCGGCGGGTGACTCGCCGTCTCTTCTACGTGATCTCCGATGCACGGTTCCCGCCGGGGTCGTCGTCGCGCGGGGCAAGGGCATCGTCGCCGAGTCCGCTCAGAGGTCGCCGAGGCCTGATCCGAACGGCGGCGATGCGTCGCACCCTCCTGCTACCGTTCCACCACATGGGCGCCCTCGCCGCCCGTCTCGGTGCACTGACACCCCCTTGAGCTCGCTGTCGGAGAGGACGTGCAACTGTGTCGATCACCGAGTACCAACGCCACCAACTGTTCACCTGGTTCGAGGAACACATGGGCAAAGATCGAGCGACGACGATGATGAACCTCGTGCCACCCGTCGGCTGGGGCGACGTCGTCACAACTCGTGATCTGCAACTGCATTGTGCCGAGACGAAGCGGGACCTGCTCGACCTCCGGCTCGCGGTAGAGGCCGACATGACTTCGATGCGTCACGAGATCGCCGCGACCCGCCACGAGATCGCCGCGGCGGAGTCCCGACTCGGCCGCACGTTCGCCGGCTGGTTGTTCGCCAGCCAGGCCGCTGTCATCGGTGCGATGGCTGTACTGCTCGCGATCGACTGACCTCGGCTTGGCTGAGGGATCACTCGGTCGCGACTCCGGGTGTCCGGCGGGCGGGAGCGGTATTTCGCCTCAGCTGGAGTCGCGTACGTGCTTCGCCCGGAGCTGGCGTCGCGTCACGCAAAGGCATCGTCGGCGAGTCTGTTCAGGGTTCGCCGGGCTGATCCGAACGGCGGTGATGCGTCGCACCCCTCCTGCTACCGTTTCACCCCATGGGCGCCCACCCCGCCTGTCTCGGTGCACCGACACCCCTTGAGCTCGCCGTCGGAGAGGACGTGCAACTGTGTCGATCACCGAGTACCAACGCCATCAACTGTTCACCTGGTTCGAGGAACACATGGGCAGGGAACGAGCGACGACGATGATGAACCTCGTCCCGCCCGTCGGCTGGGGCGACGTCGTCACGACCCGCGACCTGGAGCTGCATCGTGCCGAGACGAAGCAGGACCTGCTCGAGCTCCGGCTCTCG
>JALZNU010000423.1 GCA_030857495.1 Actinomycetota bacterium
GCAGCTTGCGCGACCGATCGGGCTCGTGTGACCCGACACCGACGGCGAACTGGTACGGGGCGATGTGCACCCCCTCGAGCCACAATTCGCCATCCCGGCTGCGGGCATAGGCATCGGCGAGCTGCACGAGCCCGTCACGCAGGCTCTTGACCTCGCTGCCCGAGAGCACGAGCCCGGCCTCGACGGTCTCGAGCACGTCGTAGTCACGCCGGGCACGGCGATTGCTGGCGATGAGCTTCGTGCCGTCGCCTTTCACGTCGCCTCGCTTCCGTCGTTGCCGGCCTGTGGGAGCGCCGAGGCTAGCGGCGGTCGCTCGGTAGGGTTCCCGCCGTGCTGGAGATGGCCGCTGCCGTCCTCGACGAGATCGCAGCCATGGCCTACGCCGCGTACCCGCTCGAGGGATGTGGCCTGCTGGTCGGCACGCCAGGGACAGCCACGAACTCGACGACGACCGATGTCGTCGAACGGTTCGTCCGCTGCCGCAACACGGCGGAGTCGGCGAGGGTCTACACGGTCGATCCGCTCGATCACTTGCACGCCGAGCGAGCCGCCGACGACGACGGGTTCGAGATCATCGGCGTCGTGCACAGCCACACGCACTCCGAGCCGTACCCGAGCGCGACCGACGTCGCCCAGGCGCCCGACCCGTCCTGGCACTACGTGATCGTTGGCCTGAAGCGGGCGGCGCCCGAGTTCCGCGACTACCGCATCGCCGACGGCGACGTCACCGAGCTCCCGATCACCGTCGTCTGACCTCGTTCTGTCCGTAGGAACCTGCCCGATCGGGCGGATTGCTACGGACAGGTCGACGTGGGGTGGCGGCGAGTGGGGCTGGAATGGATCGCCGGATACGATTGTTGAGAGAACAGATCGGGTTCATCAACTTCTAGAGAGGATCGCCGGCGTGCTGGTGACGAGTGCAGTCAACGACCAGGTGTTGAGTCTGATCGGCAACACCCCCGTCGTCGACGTCTCCGTGCTCTCTCCGAACCCTGACGTGCGCCTCGTCGCCAAGCTCGAGAGCCAGAACCCGTTCGGATCGGTGAAGGACCGCATCGCCCGCGAGATGATCCAGCACGCCGAGGACGCCGGCCACCTCCACCCGGGACAGACCATCGTCGAGCCGTCGTCGGGCAATACCGGCATTGCCCTCGCCGCCATCGCCCGGCTGAAGGGCTATCCGATCAAGATCCTGATGCCCGACAGCGTGTCGATCGAGCGTCGCCAGATGCTCGAGGTGTTCGGCGCCGACATCATCCTCACGCCCGGCGAGGAAGGCTCCAACGGCGCCGTGGCGCGGGCCGAGCAGCTCGCCGCCGAGCACCCGGAGTGGTGCCTGCTCTACCAGTACGGCAACGACGCCAACCCGGGTGCCCATTACCGCACCACGGGTCCCGAGATCCTGCGTGACGTGCCCGACATCACCCACTTCGTCGCCGGTCTCGGCACGAGCGGCACGCTGATGGGCGTCGGGCGCTACCTCAAGGAACAGAACGCCGACATCAAGATCATCGCCGTCGAGCCGCCGCTCGGCGAGCGCGTCGAAGGCCTGCGCAACATGGACGAGGGCTACATCCCGCCCGTGTTCGAGAACTGGAACGGCGCTCGGCTCCTCGACCGCAAGCGAGTCGTCCGGCCCCGTGAATCCATCGAGTGGACGCGTCGGCTCGTCAACGAGTGCGGCGTCTTCGCCGGGCTTTCGTCGGGCGCCGCGCTGGCAGGGGCGGCAAAGGTGGCGAGCGAGATCTCGAGCGGTGTCATCGTGTTCATCGTCTGCGACGGCGGGTGGAAGTACCTCTCGACGGGCGCCTACACCGCTGATCTCGACGAGGCCGAGGCCGCCGCCGAGAAGATCATCTACTTCTGAGCGAACGGGCCGACGTCCCGCTCTGGGGAAACGGCTACCGTGCCGCGCGCGCGGCGAGGAAACGTGCGCCAAATCGACCAACATGGGGGCCGAGATGAGCGACAACGGACCCGACGAGCCAACACAGCAGCATCGACCGGACGGCGCCGACGGCCCGGTGGAGGGTGAAGAGGCAGCCGAGCCGGTGCCCGGTGAGCCGAGCCTGTTCGCCGACTCACCGCGCCCTCCGGTCCGCCCGAGCGACGCAACCTCGTCGCTCACCACCGGTGACGACCCCGCATGGGGAGCTCCGCCATCCGGTGCCGAACCGGACGCCGACGACCCGACACCGGATGTGCCCCCCGGCGAACCCGGTGGCGCCTGGACGCAGCCCGAGCCGACGGCGATCGCTCCCACGGCCCCCGACGCGACGGCGGCCATGGGTGGTGGGGCCGGGGCGGTTGGCGCGGCCGGCGGT
>JALZNU010000079.1 GCA_030857495.1 Actinomycetota bacterium
GGCGTCCATGTCGGCCTTGACGTCGAGCACCTTGTCGGTGGTGTCAGGCCACATGAGGAACACGTCGGCGCCGGCTGCGGCGCACTCACGGGCGGCGGGCGACAGTCCGCCGAAGTAGAACAGCGGACTCGACCCTGACACGGTCCTCACCCGCGGTGGGTCGACCTCGACATCGAGAAAGTCGCCGTGGAATTCCACGGCCTTGCCGTCGAGCAGTTCGCGCAGCACGTGCATGACCTCGATCGAGCGGCGATAGCGGGGCTCACTGTCGAGCTTCTCGCCGGGCAGGTCGCTCGAGATGATGTTGACGGTGAGCCGGCCGTCCATCATCTGATCGATGGTGGCGAGCTGACGGGCGAGCTGGGGGACCACGAGCTCGCCGCAGCGCACGGCGAGCAGCATCCGCAGCGATGTGACCGGTGCCATCGCCGCGCAGAACGCCGTGTTGTCGATGCCGAGCTGGTACCCGGACGGCAGCAGCACGTTGTCGAAGCCGTAACGGTCGGCCGCCAGCACGATGTTGCGGCAATGCTCGAACGAGCTGGCGAGCAACTGATCTGGCTCGCCGAGGAACTCGTAGTCGTCATCGCACAACGCGGAAAACCATGCCACTTCTGCTCTGGTGGCGGGCTCGTCGTCCGCTTCGCTTTCTCCTCGCGCAGCGTGCGACTCGTCGCTGGCGCTTCCCTCGTCGCGCGCCGTGACATGGTCGCGGGGGGTATCTCGGTCGTGGTCGGTCATGCGAGGACCTCCTTCATCTGGACGGGGCGGCCGAGCTCGATGCTGCGGTGCGCGGCGACGCCCATCGCAACGGACCAGAGGCCGTCGTGCAACGTCGCGCCGGGTGGCGTCCCTGATCGGATCGAGTCGAGGAAGCGCACGTGCTCGAGGTAGCTCGAGCCGCCGTGGAGGCCTCGGTGGGCGATCGACGAATCGTCGATGGTCATCGACTCGACGGCGCCGATCCAGTGCTCGCCGCGGCGGCCGAGGCGCACGAGGTTCTCGGGGATGAGCGCTTCGATCTTGCCGTCGGAGCCCGCCACGGAGATCTCCTCCTGGTTGTGCGTGGCCTCGGCGAACATGCAGAGGTCGAGCATCGCTCTCGCGCCGCTCGCGTAGTCGACGATGACGTAGGCGTTGTCGAGCATGTCGGCGGGACGTCCGTCGACGACCTCGTCGAGATGGTTGACGTCCTGGCCACCCGATGCCATCACTCGATCCGGGCGCTCACGCAGGATGAGGTTCATCAGGTCGAAGAAGTGGCATGCCTTCTCGACCAGCGTCCCGCCCGTGTTCTCGCTGAGCCGGTTCCACTGGTCGACCTTGTGCAGGAAGGGGAAGCGGTGCTCGCGCATCGCCACCATCCGCGTGCGGCCGACCTCGCCACCGTGGACGCGGCGCACGAGCTCGGCGATCGCCGGCATATAGCGGTACTCGAGGCCGACCCACGTCACCGCGACGCCCTGCCGGCGCTCGTCGAGGGCGATGATCCGCTGGCAGTCGGCCACCGTGGTACACAGCGGCTTTTCGACGAGGACGTGGATGTCGGTCGCGAGCGTGTCGGCGAGCACGTCGACGTGCGTGTGATCGGGTGTGGCGACCACAACGGCGTCACAGAGGCCGCTGTCGAGGAGGTCGATGTGGTTCTTGAAAGGCTCGGCGACGTGCTGTGACGCTGCGGATCCGGCGTCGAGCGAGTCGGCGTTCGTGTCTGCGATCGCCGTGACCTCGACACCGTCGAGGGCGACGAGGTCGGCAATGTGCTCTCGTCCCATCATGCCGGTGCCGATCACGCCGTAGCGGACGGTCGCCGAGCTCGCCGTTGAACTCGTCATCACCTCCCAGGCAACCATGTCCGGGGCGCCGGCAGAACGTCGCGATGCACTCCAGGGAAATAGCCTGTGCCTATGGCATCCATCTCGATCGTCGATGGAATCGACGTCTCGTCGCTGCGGTTGTTCCTGTCTGTCGTCGAGCTCGGCAGCGTCTCGAAGGCGGCGCAGCGTCACCAGGTCGCCCAGCCCTCGGCGACGGCCAAGCTGCACAAGCTCGAACGCCAGCTCGGCGTGCAGCTGCTCGACCGCGGGCCATCGGGTTCGTCGGCGACGGCCGACGGGGGCCGACTCGCAGCGAGCTGCGCCGAGGTGATCGCCGGGGTGGTGGCGCTCGTCGACCGTGCCGAGATGCTGCGCGCCGATCGCCGGCGTCTCACGATCGCGACGACACGTCACGTGGCGGACCACTTCCTGCCGGCGTGGATCTCGGCCTGCGAGCTGGACGAGGTTCGCGTCGAGCTGTTGGAGGCCGACACGCTCTCTGTCGCGCAGGCAGTTCGAGCGGGAGAGGCGGTACTGGGGTTCACGGAAGGACCAGCGGCGCCGCTCGCCGTGCGGTCGGAGGTGGTCGGTGACGAGCAGGTCGTGGCCGTGGTGGGGCGGTCGCACGAGTGGTACCGCCGCCGACGACCGCTGTCGGCTCGCGAGGTCGGCGGTGCGACGTTGGTGCTCGGGCGGCGGGGCTCGGGGACCCGTGACGTCGTCGAGGCGGCGATGGCACCGCTCGGCCTCGGCGAGGAGGGCGGCGAGGTGGAGGTGTCGAGCTCGGCCGGTGCCCGTCTCGCAGCGCTCAGCGGCGTCGGCGTTGCGTTCTTGCCGCGCTGCAGGGTGGACGCCGAGGTGCGCAACGGCGACCTGCGGGTGGTGCGGCTCGTCGACCTGCGCATCGACCAGCCGACCCGGGTGATCTGGCGAGGTGCCCGTCCCGCCGATGCTGCGGCACGCCAGCTCCTCGAGCACCTCCGCGTCCGTGCTGGCGCGGCCGCCGCAGCCGCCGCAGTCGGGCCGTAGCCCGAGCGCGCCGATCCGCGAACTGCCTGGTCAGGGCGCCTGCGCTCACACTGTCACACCCCCTCGCGACGATGCGCTCATGATCTTCGTCGAGCATTGTGCAGGTTGCGGGCGACGCGGGCCGGTGCTGTGTCGCACCTGCCGCTTCGCCCTCGTGGCGAGTGGCATCACCACCCCGTCGGGCGTCATCGCCGCGGTACCGTTCCGCGGGCGGGCACGCGATGTCGTGCTCGGTCTGAAGTACGGCAACCGGCGGGCGGTCTCACGCCACCTCGGCGGTCTGCTCGTCAACCGGCTGATCGAGACGGGCGCGCACCGTGACGTCGACGTGGTGACGTGGGCGCCGACGTCGACAGCTCGTCGCCGGCGTCGCGGGTTCGACCAGGCCGAGCTCGTCGCCACGACCGTCGCTCGGCAGCTGGGCCTCCCGGTCCGGGCGTTGCTGCGACGCACCGACGGGACCCACCAGACCGGTGTCGGGCGGGCCGAGCGCCAGCAGCAGGCGACGTTCGTCGCCCACCCTCGCACCGACGGGCGCCACGTGCTGGTGCTCGACGACGTCGTCACCACCGGTGCGACGCTGCGCCACGCCGAGCGCGCCCTGCGCAGCGCAGGCGCGGCCACCGTGCATTGCGCTGCGGTCGCGGCGACGCCCGACGGACGCAGCCACGGCGAGCTGGTCGTCGGTCCGTGGACGTCCACGGTCGCAGCTCCCGCGGTGACGGCAGGTCATCACGGCGACCGCCACCACGTCGCCTGACCGGTGCGGCGATTGCGTCGCAGCCGGCCGGGGTACGGCTCGGCCATGTCGTTCGAACCACGCGTACTGCCGTCGGTGCCCGTCGAGTCGTTGCAGGCTCATCTCGATGCGGGCGGGGGGGCGGGACTCGACGCCGCGCGCAAGGTCGAGGCCGAGGTGGTCATCGGCGAGTTGGAGGCGTCAGGGCTCCGTGGTCGCGGCGGCGGTGGGTTCGTCACCGGCACGAAGTGGCGCACCGTCGCCGCCAACCGATCCGATGAGGTTCCTACGACCGTCGTGGTCAACGCCGCCGAGGGCGAGCCCGGTACGTTCAAGGACCGCGCCATCCTCCGGGCCAACCCCTACGCCGTCGTCGAGGGCGCACTCATCGCTGCGCTGGCCGTTGGTGCCGACCGGGTCATCGTGGCGATGAAGTGCGACGAAGCGGGGGGCGGGCAGGATCGTGCACACGTCGAGAAGGCGGTGGCCGAGGTCGAGGCGGCCGGATGGTGCTCGCCGGGAACTATCGAGGTGTTCGGTGGACCGGGCGAGTACCTCTACGGCGAGGAGACGGCGCTGCTCGAGGTCCTCAATGGCCGGCCGCCGTTCCCACGCATCGCCCCTCCGTTCCGGCGCGGCGCCGACGAGATCGTCGGCGACGACGTGAGCGACCCCGACGAGGCAGTGACGTCGACGGGCGCGGCTGTCGAGCTCGCCGGACCCGGCGACGAGACGCCGGCACCGCCGGCCCTCGTCAACAACGTCGAGACGCTCGCCAACGTGCCGGCGATCATCGCCAACGGCGCGACCTGGTTCCGGGAGATCGGCACGAACGAGTCGCCGGGCAGCATCGTGTGCACGGTGACCGGGTCGGTGCACCGTCACGGGGTTGCAGAGGTGCCGATGGGCACCACCGTGACCGACGCGATCGAACTGATCGGTGGCGGCGCGATGCGCAGCGCCGGGCTCATCGGCGTGCTCAACGGGGCCTCAAACGCGTTGCTCCCGGCGTCGGCGCTGTCGACGCCGCTCACGTACGAGGACATGCAGGCGGCCGGTGTCGGCCTCGGGTCGGCGAGCCTCACCGTGCTCGATGAAGGAGACGACCTCGTGGCCGTTGCCGCCGGCTATGCCCGGTTCCTCGCCGTGGAGTCGTGCGGCCAGTGCACGCCGTGCAAGGAGGACGGACTCGCGATCAGCGACCGCCTCGCCGCCCTCTGCGCCGCCGACGCCGACGACGGCGCCCTCGACGAGATCCGTGCCCGTCTCGCCACCGTGGCCGACGGCGCACGCTGCAACCTCGCCAGACAGACCCAGGTCCTCGTCGGCAGCCTCGTCGACGCCAACCCTGCCGCGTTCGAGACTCGTCCCGACCCGGACCCCGACGCCGACCCTGACGCCCCGCCCGTCGAACCGCTCGTCGTGGGTGAGGTGGGCGACATCGTTGACGACCGCGCCCAGCTCCTTCCTGACGCCGGCACGAAGCAGCCCGACTGGACCCACGACGAGCCGTGGTCGGGTGCCTACCCGGCAGCGATCGACACCGACAGGTAGGGGCAGCCGCGCTGCCCAGAGGCGCCGACCGACAGGGACGCGATTCGAAGGGCCGGTAGGCTTGACCGCCTCATGGGCATCCTCGATCGCATCCTGCGCGTAGGTGAAGGCAAGCGTCTCAAGGCGCTCCAGGGCATCGTCCCCGACGTCAACGCGCTCGAGCGTGAGACGCAGAAGCTCTCCGACGACCAGCTCCGCGCCAAGACCGGCGAGTTCCGTCAGCGGATCGATCGTGGCGAGACGCTCGACGATCTCCTCATCGAGGCGTTCGCCGTCACCCGCGAAGCGTCGATGCGCACCATCGGCCAGCGCCACTTCGACGTCCAGCTGATGGGCGGAGCGGCATTGCACTTCGGGTGGGTCGCCGAGATGAAGACCGGCGAGGGCAAGACGCTCGTCAGCACGCTTCCCGCCTATCTCAACGGTCTCGGCGGCAAGGGCGTGCACCTCGTCACGGTCAACGACTACCTCGCCCGCCGCGACGCCGAATGGATGGGCCGGATCCACCGCGGGCTCGGGCTCGAGGTCGGCCTCGTCATCCCCGGCTTCAAGTCCTCACCGGAGGAGAAGCGTGCCGAGTACGCCTGCGACATCACGTACGGCACCAACAACGAGCTCGGCTTCGATTACCTGCGCGACAACATGGCCGGCAAGCTCGTCGACAAGACGCAGCGCAGCCACAACTTCTGCATCGTCGACGAGGTCGACTCGATCCTCATCGACGAGGCGCGCACACCGCTGATCATCTCGGGTCGCGTGGCCGACGCCGCCAAGCTCTATTACCGCTTCGCATCCATCGTCCGCTCGCTGCGCCGCGACGAGGACTACGAGGTGGAAGAGGACAAGCGCGTCGTCGTGCCGCTCGAGGCCGGCATCGAGCGGGTCGAGCAGGAGCTCGGCCTCGACAACCTCTACGACGAGGTGCAGCGCAACTTCGTCCACCAGCTGCAGGTCGCGCTGAAGGCCAAAGAGCTGTACCGCCGCGACAAGGACTACATCATCCAGAACGGCGAGGTGAAGATCGTCGACGAGTTCACCGGTCGCATACTCGAGGGCCGGCGCTGGTCCGAGGGCCTGCACCAGGCCGTCGAGGCGAAGGAAGGGGTGAAGATCAAAGAGGAGAACCAGACGCTCGCGACGATCACGCTCCAGAACTACTTCCGCCTCTACGACAAGCTCGCCGGCATGACCGGCACGGCCTCCACCGAGGCCGCCGAGCTGATGAACACGTACGGCCTCGACGTCGTCCCGATCCCCACCAACATGCCGCTCGTCCGCGTCGACCAGGCCGACCTCATCTACAAGAACGAGGACGCCAAGTTCGAGGCCATCGTCCGCGACATCGAGGACCGCTTCGAGTCTGGCCAGCCGGTGCTCGTCGGCACCGTCAGCGTCGAGAAGAGCGAACACCTCGCCCGCCTGCTGCGCCAGCGCGGCATCGACCACGAGGTGCTCAACGCCAAGCAGCACACCCGGGAGGCGCTCATCGTCGCCCAGGCCGGCAGGATGCACTCCATCACCGTGGCCACCAACATGGCTGGCCGCGGCGTCGACATCCTGCTCGGCGGCAACCCCGAGGGTCTCGCCCGCGACGACGTGCTGAAAGAGGGCTACCCCGCCGACGCCCTCTCCGAGGAGTTCACGCTGCCGGCACCGCTCGAGGAGATGCCGGAGGAGTTCCGCGAGACGAGGGTGAAGGCGCTCGCCCGCTACGACGAGCTCGTCAGCGAGTACCGCGACACGTGCGGCGCCGAAGGCGACAAGGTGCGCGAGCTCGGCGGCGTGTACGTCATCGGCTCCGAACGCCACGAGAGCCGCCGCATCGACAACCAGCTGCGAGGCCGCTCGGGCCGTCAGGGTGATCCCGGCGAGAGCCGGTTCTAC
>JALZNU010000424.1 GCA_030857495.1 Actinomycetota bacterium
TCGTAACGGTCAGACATGTCGCAACTCCTTCGTTGTGATCCTTTGAACGGTTCCCCGGCGGCCGCTCCGTCAATCCCTCCCTACGCCTCGCACCGCCGTCGACCGAGACGAGAGCGGTGCCTGATCGTCGCACCTGCCATCGCGCGCCTCCGTGCTGGACGAGCCTAGAGCTCGACCGCGTCCATGTCGGGCGTGGCAGCCTCGGACGGCGGGCTCCAGTCGACGCCAATTACGATCCGCCAGGCGGCGAGGAGCAACGCCGCTGCGACAAGCAGACCCGTCGCCAGTCTGCGGCCGTCGTAGCGGGGCTGCGGTGGCGGCGCGAACGGCACCGGGACGAGGGAGTCGTGGGGACCACCGATGACAGCGATGCCGCACCGCTCACAGTCTGTTCCGACCACGACTGTGGTCGTCGCCCGGCCGTCCGCGTCGGCGACCACGTCCGTGAAACGACCACAGTCCGGCCCGCAGTACCCGACCTGCACGTTGACGCCAGGTGTCAGTCCACCGATCGTGACCACGACCTCATCACCCGCTTCGACCAGGCGCTGGGTGGCGATCGCGACGTCCGGTGCCGGCGGGGCCGGTGCCCCGAAGACGATGTGGGCGACCGCTCGCCGCGTGACGCCGACATCGTCGACCACCAGCACACATGACGCCGTCGCGCCGCAGCGCCCTGTGTCGATGAGTTCGTACAGGAACCGGGCGTCGCCGCCCTCGCCGAACTGCACCGGAAAGTCGTTGAGGCAGCCCGCAACGCCGTCGGTCGTGCGCACGCACTGGCGTACCACGCCCCCGGCCCCGGCCACGCCGTCGGTGACGGTCACGTCGAGCACGGCACCGTCGGCCAGCCCATCGAGCACGGGGTTCGGGGTGACGCTCGTGTCCTCCGGCGCGACGGCTCGCATGCTCACCGCTTCACGGTGTCCCTGGTCGTCACCCGCCCGACCGCCGGCCACGACCACGACAGTCAACGCCACGGCGGTCCAGCCGGCGACCACGGCAGTGACTCAGGCCCGGTCTTGCGGCGGTGAGGTGGACTCGTCGAGCTGACGATTCAGCGTCAGCAGGCGGCCCATCACCGGCAGTGCAACGAGGTTGGCGCTGTGCAGCACCCCGATGATCAGCAGGATGCCGCCGAGGCGCGCCGTCTCGTGCTGGAGTTGCGCGGCGTTCACGCTGTCGTCCCATCCCCCCTTCGGTTCGAAGCTCACAGTGAACAAGATGTACGAGAAGAAGATCAGGTAGTAGGCGACGTCCGTGAGCATGATGAAGCTCTTACCTGTACGTGGGTTCCCGCGAAAGACGTCGGCCGCATAACTACGCCCGAAACGCTTGATCAGCGGCCCCAGCCAGAAGGCGATGGCCACTAGCACAGCGACGGTGATCAGCTCGAGTATCCACCAGTCCATGAGCACACTTCCTTGTCTGATGTCGGCGACGGCCAGGATGATCGCGATGAGCGCGGCGGCGACGCAGCCAATGACGCCGGCGAAGGCGCGATGCTGCACGCGCAGGCGCTGATCGTCGTTGATGCTGAGCTCCACGCGCGTGAACAGGTCCGCGCTCTGCTCGATGGTCAGCGCACCCTCGTGCAGTGCGGCGCGCAGCTCGTCCTCGAGCGTGCTCACCAGTCCTCGTCCTTCGTCGCAAGCCGGCGCTCCAGCGCGGAGAGGCCCCGCTGGAGGTGGGTCTTGACCGAGTTTCGCGAGATTCCGAGCGTGGAGGCGATGTCGTCGACGCCGAGCTCGTCGTAGTAGCGCAGCACGAGACAAGCGCGTTGGCGGGAGGGCAGCTCGCGGAGCGCCTCGAGCATCCGGCGCTGGTCATCGCGCACAGCGATCTGGTCATCGAGGCCGGCTTTGACGTCAATGAGCGGCGATCGGTGCCGGAGCGACACGAGCCCGCGCCGGTTGTGGTCGCGTGCCAGGTTGAGGACGATCGAGCGAAGATAGGCGGGAGCACGAGCCGCGTCCTCGATTCGATGGGCGCTGCGTGCGAGACGGATGAACGCCTCCTGGACGAGATCCTCGGCGGCGTTGCGATCGTCGACGAACAGTCGGGCGAGCCGTACCAGCGAGCCGCCCTCTACGCGGAACATGTCGGCCACGAAGCGGTCGACATCGACTGCGCGATCGGTCACCAGGCCGGTGGCCGTGATGTCTTGACTCGACCAGGCCGCCGGCGGGCCCACGGTCGCGACCTCCACGGCGGGCACGAGCGGTCCGCCGCACCAGGCGAACAGTGCCTCGCGAAGCTCGATTCCCGTTGCCTCCAAGACCCGTAGCCTCGCGTACGGCACGCTCACGCACCA
>JALZNU010000425.1 GCA_030857495.1 Actinomycetota bacterium
ATCGCTGCGTTGTGTGGTCACGATGTCGACGGTAAACCTTGACATTGATGTCAAGTGCAAGCGACGTCGACGTGAACGGCGACACATTGATGCGCATCGGCGAGCTGTCACTCGCCAGCGGAGTGAGCCCTCGCTCGCTGCGCTACTACGGCGAGCAGGGTCTGCTGCACAGCGAGCGCAACGCCGTCGGCCATCGCCGTTACCGACGCGACACGATCGAGCGGGTGGAGCTGATCCAGGCGCTCTTCTCGGCTGGGCTGTCGAGCATCACGATCGCCGAACTGCTGCCGTGCATCGAGGGCCCGGTCGAGGCTCGCTCGGCAACCCTCTTCCGGCGTTTGCGCAACGAGCGCCGCCGCGTCGACGACCGCGTCCGCGAGCTGCAGCGCGTCGGAAATCGTCTCGACGGGATCATCGAGTCGTTGCGACCGGCCTCGTCGCGGTGACCCCTTCGGCGCTCAGGCGTCCTTGACGGCGCTCTCGCGGGCGATCACGGGATCCTTGTCGCTCCACGGGAAGTTGATCCACAGGTCGGTGCGCCGCCAGACGTAGTCGCAGCGCACCACGGAGTGCGGCTTCTCGTAGAGGACGGCCGAGCGCACCTCGGCGACCTGGCCCTCGCAGAACTCGTGAACGCTGCGCAGCGTGTGCCCGGTGTCGGCGACGTCGTCGGCGATCAGGATCCTGGCATGTCCGAGATCGACGAAGTCGGGGGCCGGCGGCAAGATCCGCGGCACCTCGAGGCGCTCGTCGACGCCGGTGTAGAACTCGACGTTCATCGAGTAGACGTTCTTGATCGCGAGGGCGTAGCCGAGGGCGCCGCCGATGAGCAGCCCACCGCGTGCGATCGAGAGGATCATGTCGGGCTCGTAGCCGTCCTCGACGATCGACGTCGCCAACGCACGACTTCCCTCCCCGAACGTCTCCCAGGTGAGGACCTCGCGCTCGTCAGACATCGGGGCGCACGCTAACCGACGATGTCGGAAGGACGGACTGGCACGCGGCGCAGGTCGCGCTCGACGCCGGCCTGGCGCAGAGCGTCACGGATCGCGGCGACGATCGCCGGCGTCGAAGAGATGCACGGCGGCTCCCCGACGCCCTTCGCGCCGAGCGGCGCCTGCGGGTCGGGCTGCTCGATCAACGTCGCCACGACGTCGGGCATGTCGAGCGACGTCGGCAGCAGGTAGTCGGTGAACGATGCGTTGCGCACGTGCCCGTCGACACAGACGATCTCCTCCATCAGCGCGAGACCGAGCCCCTGCGCGATGCCGCCCTCGATCTGGCCGATCACCGAGAGCGGGTTGAGCGCCCGGCCGACGTCCTGCGCCGTCGCGATCTGGACGACCTTGACGAGGCCGAGCTCGACGTCGACGTCGACCACTGCGCGGTGCGCGGCGAACGCGAACGCCGTGTGCACGTTGCCCTGCCCGTCCTCGTCCAGCTCCTCGGTCGGCCGGTGACGGAACTCGACGATCTCCTCGAACACCTGACCTCTCGTGACCTCGGCAACGGGGAGCCGCAGCGTGCCGACGGTGTCGACCACGTCCGTGCCGTCGATACCGAGCTGCACAGGGTCGAGCCCGTGCTGCGCAGCGACATGTTCGAAGAGCCGCTCGCGAACTTCGCGGCAGGCACTGTCGACGGCACCGCCGCTCATCCACGTCTGGCGTGATGCCGACGTCGAACCGGCGGAGCCGATCTCGGTGTCGATCTGTTCGAGCTCGACAGTGTCGACACCCAGCACCGTGCGTGCGATCTGGCCGGCAATGACGACGAATCCCTGGCCCACCTCTGACGTGGCGAACTTCAGAGTCGCCGCCCCGTCCGCGAGCCGGCAGCGCGCCGTGGCGTAGTCGTCGAAGCCCTCCGAGTACATCAGGTTCTTCATCGACACGCCCCAGCCGATGCCGCGCACGACGTGACGGACGTCGGTCGTGCGGCCCGCACCGCCCGGCAGCCGCAACGGATGGCCGTCGTGACCGCCGACGGGCTCGTCGGGCAGCGCCAGCGCATCGAGCTCGGCGATGCACTCGACCACCGGTGCGACGCTCTCGAGCACCTGGCCCGTGATCAGCCGGTCGCCGGTCCTGATCGCGTTGCGCTCGCGGATCTCCAGCGGCTGCAAACCGCACGCCGCAGCGAGGCGATCCATCTGCGACTCGTGGGCGAAGCAGGCCTGCACCACGCCGAAGCCGCGCATCGCGCCGCACGGCAGGTTGTTCGTGCGCGTCGCCCACCCCTCGACGACAGCATTGGGGCAGCGGTACGGGCCCTGGGCGTGGGTGATGCCGTTGATCAGCACAGGCCCAGACG
>JALZNU010000080.1 GCA_030857495.1 Actinomycetota bacterium
CACCAGGCGGGCCGGGTCGTGGCCGGTGACGTCGCGCCCGGCGAGCCGGACGCGCCCGTGCGCCGGGCGCAGCAGGCCGGCGACAGTGTTCAGCAGCGTCGACTTGCCGGCGCCGTTCGGGCCGACGACGGCGACCAGCTCGCCCTCGTCGACATGCAGCGAGACGTCGCGAAGGGCGACGACGGCTCCGTAGCGGACCGTGAGGTGCTCGACGCCCAGCAAGGCGTCAGGAGCCGGCGATGTAGCTCGGGCGGAAGGCCTCGGTGAACGCCGGCTCCCCGTCCTCGACGGTGAGGATGACGACGTCCTTCTCGGGGACGCCGTTGGTGCCCGCATAGGTGACGGAGCCGGTGGTGACCTCGAGGTCCGCGATCTCGGCGATGGCGTCGATCATCGCCTGACCCTCGAGCGAGCAGGCGGTCTCGGCGGCGTGGGCGAAGACCTTGACGACGTCGGAGGCGAGGGCGCCGAAGCTGACGGTCTCGATCTCGGTGCCGGCCTCAGCGGCCGCGTCGAGGAAGTCCTGCACGCCGTTCTCCTCCGTGGGGAAGGTGTGGGCGGTGAAGGCGGTGCCGTTGGCGACGTCGCCGGCGCTCCACACGACGGTGGCGTCGAAGCTGTCGGCCCCGATCACCTGCAGGTCCTCGAGCCCGGCGGCGCGGAGCTGCTCGAGCAGGACGCCGGCGCCCGGCATGATCATCGCCGTGTAGAGCACGTCGGGCGCCGGATCGAGGTTTGCCAGCTCGTTGACCTGTGAGGAGAAGTCCTCGTCGGCGATCCCGAACGTGAAGTCGCGGACGACTTCGCCGCCCGCCTGCCCGAAGGCGTCGGTGAACGCCGACGTCGTGTTCGTGAAGTACGGGTCATCGGGAGACGAGAACGTGACGGCCGTGGTGGCGCCCTGCTCGGCGGCGTACTCGGCGGCGGCCGAGGCCTGCACCGGATCGGAGAAGCTCATCAGGAAGGCGCCGCGGTCGGGTTGGGCGAGCGCCAGGTCGGTGGAGGCGTTGGAGATGATCGGCACCTGACCGTTCACGGTGTCGATCAGCGGTGTGCCGTTGTAGGCGAACGGCGGTGCGATGATCGCCTCGACGCCGTCGTCGAGCAACTCCTGGGCGACGCGCTGGGCGGCGGACGGATCACTCGGCAGCTCCTTGACGACGTACTCGACGTCCTTGCCACCCACGCCGCCCGCCTCGTTCAGCAGGTCGACCTGGACGCGGGCGGCTTCCGAGCCCGGCTGGTCGGCGAACCCGCCGAATTCGCTGAAGTCGGCGGCGTAGCCGATGGTGAGCGGGTCGTCGAGCTTGCAGTCGGTGGGCGCGACGGTCGTCTCGGCGCCGCCTTCCACGGTCGTCTCCGCACCACCCGCCACGGTCGTGTCCGTGCCGCCCGCCGTCGTCCCGGTCGTGCCGGCGCTCGTCGGCGTCGTCTCGCCGCCCGCCGAGGGTGTGGTCTCCTCGTCATCGTCTCCACAGCTCACCGCGACCAGCACAGCGATTGCCACCACCGACATCGTCCGCCGAAGATGCATCGTTCCCCCCTCTGCCTCACGCCCCGTTGACTGGCGGTGACCCTACTTCGCTGTGCCGGTTCGTTCGGAGCTGCACGACCGGGCCAATCGACATCACGCCCAGGCGACCCGACGAACACAGCCGGCCGGGTGGGACGAGGGGCCGTCGTCCTCCGCTGCGTCCTCGAAACCCGCGGTCCGCTCGCGGAACACGACACGCCGAGCACCGACCGGCCCAAATCGGTTCCGTACAAGCCGAATCGTGACCGGCATGACCTCGTGAAGCCCCCGATCGTCGAGGGAACACGGCAACTCCAACACGACGTCGGCCCGTTCACGCGCCGCAGGATCGCCAACGACGATCACCCGCTGAGCAGCGGTCGACTCGGCCCGGGCGATCACCGCACTCAGATCGTTGGCGCACATCTGTCGGCGGGCCGAGGCATCGATCACCACGATGGACGTCGCCACGTGGGGGTCCGGGGGCGGACCGAGGTGATCCGCCAGGCCGGCGCCGATGCGCACCGTCAATGGGAAGGAGCTCAACTCGCGGACGAACCGTTCGACAACCGACCAGTCCCGAGCCGTCAGAGCTCCCGAGCGCAGCTGGCAAAGATCGAGGTTCCCGAACTGTGCGAGCATTCGCCACCCCAGCTCGACAGCCGATGTGGAAGCGGCCCACAGCTCGACGGGCGCCCCCGACCAGACATGCGCGAGCGACGCGCGGATCGCAAGGGAGGTGCGTCCAGATCCTGCCGGCCCCGTGACCGCCGTCAACGTGCGATGGTTCGGACCATGCCCGATGAGACGGTCGATCGCCGGCAGCCCGACGTGGAGCGCGGCGGCATGGTGCACGAATCGTGACGTCGTCTCATCCGAGACGACGTCACCGAGATCCGCCCCAGATAGTTCCTCAGTTGGCATCGTCAGGACCATAGGGAAAGGGTGTCACGCGTCCCCAACACCCAGGCGGCGATCCCGCCCGACGAGGACATCTGGAACGTCGGCGATGGGGCCTTCTCCAACGCAGAGTCACTCTGGAACCTGCTCGGCACGGGCATTTGGGGGGAAGAAGGGTGACCGTCTTCCCGTGGTTGCACCTCGCACCGCCATCCACACGGGCGTAGGTTGAGCGACTGCCCGCCTCGGCGCGCCACCCCCCGTCCAACGCAGCGCTGACATCGCGGCCCGACAGCTGGAGGAACCATGATCACCGCCATCCACACGCTGATCTACTCCGAGGATCCGCAGGCCACGCGCGCCTTCTTCCGCGACGTGTTGCAGTGGCCGCACGTCGAGGACCAGGGATCCGAACCGGGCTGGTTGATCTTCAAAACCGGTCCGAGCGAGCTCGGCGTCCACCCGACAATGCCGGGCACACCCCATGCCAGGGACATCCACCACGAGGTCTCGATCATGTGCGACGACCTCGAGTCGACGATGGCCGAGCTGTCCTCGCGGGGCGCGACGTTCTCCGGTGAGGTCAGCGACGAGGGCTTCGGTCTCGTCGCCATGCTCCAGCTCCCGGGTGCCGGTGAGATCCTGCTCTACGAGCCGCGCCACGAGACCGCCTTCAACGTCTGAAGCGAACGCGTCGCCGTCGTCGGTCAGCCCTCGCCAGCCGCGGCGTGCGACACCCTGCTGATACCTTGACGCGCAGGGCCAGGACGATCGTTGGTCCAACTCGGTGCACGACACCCGCGAAGGACGAGAGGACGGAGTGGGATCGTGTCGATCACCGAGTATCAGCGTCACGAGCTGTTCAACTGGTTCGAGGAGCACATGGGAAAGGAACGAGCGACGACGATGATGAACCTCGTTCCGCCGGTGGGATGGGGCGACGTTGCGACGTCGCGCGACCTCGAGCTACACCGGGCGGCGACGAAGGCGGATCTCGAGGTGCTCCGCGCCGACATGCATCAGGACGTGCAGCGGCTTCGACAGGAGATGCAGGACGAGTTCAAGGCCGTCCGTACAGAGATGAACGACGGGCTCAGCGCCGTCCGTACAGAGATGAACGACGGGCTCGGCGCCGTCCGAACCGAGATGAACGACGGGCTCGGCGCCGTCCGAACCGAGATGAACGACGGGCTCAGCGCCGTCCGAACCGAGATGAACAACTCGCTCAAGGACGTCCGCACTGAGGTCGCCTCGCTGCGCCAGGACGTGTCGGCGCTGGGCCGGACGTTCGCGGGATGGCTGTTCCTGAGCCAGGCCGCCGTGATCGGCGCGGTCGCCGCACTTCTCGCCGTCAACTGACGCCCTGACGTGACGATGCGCGGCGAACTGGTGATGTGCCCGGATGCCAGAGCCTTCGGATGCAGTGCTGGGCGGGTGCTGCCGATCACGGCCGCGACCGTCTCGATGAGCAAGCGCAGGCATCGCCGTGGCGGGCGGACGACTCCGAAGGGCACGGATCAGTGATCACCGGTGTGAACTTCCACGCCTGAGCTCACCGCCGGCACCGGGCGAGGGTGAGGGCGACACCGAGCGTCGTGCCGAACACGAGATGGGCGCTGAAGTCCTTCCACAGCGTGTCACCGTCGTACGAGGTGATCGGCTCGTAGATGCCGACGGCACCGAGCGCGCCGTACGACGTCGCCCACGCAGCGGCGCCCGTGGCGACGCCGATGGCGAGCGACGGGACCGGGATCAGCGTTGCGGCGACACCGCCGACGGCGCCCCACGACGTGCCGGTCGCCCAGTGCACGACGGTGTTCGCGGCGGCGATCGACGACGTCGGGAGCTCGACGCCCACCGCGGCGGCGACGACGAGCTTGCCCACCTGTGCGGGCGCTGGGGCCTCGTCGAAACTGGTCGCCGAGCTCGTCAGCGCCCACTCCGAGAACGAGGCGTCACCGCCGCCCTCGCGGAACCGGCGGTACCAGACGAGGTCCATCGCCAGCGTGGCGACCGCACCAGCAGCGACGCCGACGACAGCGGACCGGAGCAAACCCACGGACCCGAGCGTAGATGCGGCGGTCCAGGATCACGGACGGTTCTGACCCCCCAAAGACGCGATGTCGGCCTCAGTCGCCGGCGCAGGCGGCGACTGAGCGACGCCGGGCTCGCACGGCACCCGCTCGGCCTCCTCGACCGCCTCGACGGCGGCGACGGCCACTGCGACAGACTCGGCCGGCTCGGTCGGCACCTCGGTGCATACCGACTCCTCCGACTCGGCCGGCTCGAGGGACTGGGCGGAGAGCAGGCGGTAGGAGCGGCTGGCGAGGGCGACGAGCGAGACGACGATGCCGATCAGGCCGGCGAGCACGAACATCAGCGCCAGGCCGCGAGCGGGGCGGTACCGAACCAGCCGCCAAGGCGGTCGGCCATCCAGCCTCGGTCATCGACGGCATGAACACCATCGAGCGCGCGATCGTGGTTGGCGCTCGTCGCCGACTCGCCGATGCGCCCGATCCCACCGCTCGGTGTGCACGCCCGATCCGGCGGGTTCTCGGCTACGTCGCCGGCCAGCCGGCGTCGACCATGTCGTCGAACCCGCCGCCGTCGAGCACGTCGAGCCCGATCGCCCGCATCTGCGTGGCCGCCTGCGCCGAGCGGTTGCCGGTCCGGCAATAGACCACGTAGCCGGTCGCGGGATCGAGCTCGGCGATGCGCTCTGCGAAGTCCTCGTCGGCGAGCCCGATCCGCTCGGCTCCCGCCACGGCACCGGCATCGAACTCCTCGGGCGTGCGGACGTCGATCACCGTCCGGTCCTCTTCGAGCGCCAGCGCCGCCGACTCCGCCCCGGCAGCGACGCCACTCGCGCCACCCGTCTCGCCGGTTGGCGACCCGTCCGAGGTTGTTTGGGTCGCCGTCGTGGTCCCGGCCTCGCCTTCCGACTCGTCGGACCCACACGCCGCGACCAGCCCGATGCCCAGCACGACCGTCACGA
The DNA here is from genome assembly GCA_030857495.1 of Actinomycetota bacterium. GTDB lineage: Bacteria > Actinomycetota > Acidimicrobiia > Acidimicrobiales > Ilumatobacteraceae > JACDHN01. The sequence continues at coordinate 5,409 of JALZNU010000080.1, forward strand.
CGGCCGCACGAACCTGGTTTCCCAGTCGGATCCGCGCTGCGCTCACCCGGGCGATCGTACCGACGAACGCAGGCCCGATCGCTGCGCGCGTGTCAGCAAAAACACGCGGCGCGTACGGAGGATGCCGACAGAGACGGGAGGCGCGAGCACGCGAACGGCGGCGGATCGGGCTTGCCCGCCGACTCCGTCAGCGGTCTCCGTCGCCGCCGTCGAACTCGAATCGGGTCGCCTTGCTCGGGAAGCCAGTGAGGCTCCAGGCGTACTGTGTCGTGCTGGCTGATCGCATACCGGAACGAACTCCTGACGCCTCGTGTGCCCGGGTGTACCGTCCGCCGCGCTGGCACACCAGCTGCGTTGTGTCACATCGGCTGTGTCAGTGAGAACACGCGACGCGTCCGGAGATCGCCGACAGAGCCCAGCATTGGGGTGCTACCGGAACATCAGGTCCTGTTCAATGGGCGTCAGTGTTGCGAGGAGCTCGCCGTGTGCGCGACCGCTGGGTGGTTGAGTGCCGCTTCCGTCGCTGGATCGCCGGCGATGCGGGTGTGCCAGAGCTGGCGCGGCTGGGTCATGTCGTAGGGCGTGACCCGGTGGACGAGACGGCGGTTGTCCCACATCACGACGTCTCCGGCTGTCCAATGATGGAAGTGGACGTTGTCCGGTGCCGTCGCAGCCTCGTTCAAGCGGTCGAGCAGTCGCTCCGACTCATCCGGCGACATCCCGACGACATCGTGGGCATGCCGCCCGACGATCAGGTTGGGGCGCCCGGTCTCGGGATGGACCTTGACGAGCGGGCGCACCGGCACCTCGCCGTCGGGGTAGCCGTAGAGCTGGATGCCGTCGTCCTGCACCACCTTCTTCGGGAGGTACCCGGCGCGACGCTGGCTGTACGTCATCGAGTGCGACGCCACCTTGTCGGCGACGAGCTCGCGGGTCTTGTCGTCGAGCGACTCGTAGGCGGCGCGCATGTCAGCCCAGCCCGTGTCGCCGCCCTCGTGCGGCACGATCTCGGCTGACAGCACGGCGCCCTTCGACTGCACGGGCATGAACGTGCTGTCGTGGTGCCAACCCTCGTTGCCGCGCAGCGACTTCACGAGGTCGTCGTCGGGATCCGACTCCACCGTCCCGTCCGGGCGGATGTTCGACATCGCCACCGCCTCGAACTCGAGGTCGCCGAAGCGCCGTGCGAACGTGTCCTGCTCGGCACGATCGAGGTGCTGGGCCGGGAAGATCAGCAGCGGGCGCTCGAGCCATGCTGCGTGGAGCTCGGCGAACGCCTCGGCGTCGAGCTCGCGGAGGTCGATGTCCGACACGACCGCTGCGAACGGGACGTCCAAGACCTGCAACCGCATGACACCAGGGTCGCCGGACGTGCGTGCAGAGTCAAACCGGTGCGCTCGAAACGGACGACGTCACGGGTCGAACTCGCGCGTACCGTCTCGCGATGGCGATCGACCCCGACGAGAAGGATTGGACCTGGGTGCTGCACGAGCCGTGCCCGGAGTGCGGCATCGACGTCTCGTCCCTTCGGTGGACGGACCTCGCGCCGATCACGCGCCGCACCGCTGATC
>JALZNU010000426.1 GCA_030857495.1 Actinomycetota bacterium
CGAGGCCACCGAGGGCCGGCAACAGGAGTGCGGCGGCGATACCGGTGCTGAGGATCGGGGCGAACGACGCCGCACGCCCCGCCGTCGCAGCCAGCACGAGCGGCACGAGGCAGGCGACGAGCAGGAGGGGGAGTGCCCTCACGGCGGCGCCTGCATCGGCGAACGGCAGGCTGAACCACAGGTCGGTGGCGGAGTTGTCCGAACCGAACTGGGTCGTACCGGCGAGCACGCCCATCGCCGCGCCCGTGGCCGCGCCACCGAAGGCGGCACCGGTTGCCGTACGCGCCATCTGCTCGCGTGGGGTGCCGGCCATGATCGTGACGGCCCACGCCGCGGCGGTGACGGCGGCCCACAGCAGCGCGCGGCCTGCGGTCGAGCCGGAGACGACCTCGTCGCGGTACGCCTCGATGTGCTGGTCGGTCGAGCCGAGGGCGAACGTGCCAGCGACACCGGCGATCGCACCGGCCACGGCGCCCAGCCCCGCCCGCAACGCTCGCTGCGGGCCGGGATGGGCGAGAGCCCAGCCGAGTCCGGCAACGACGAACACGGCGACTTGGATGAAGAAGTGACGCTCGTCGACGTCACGATCGAGGAGTGCTTGCTTGCTCGCCACGAGGACGGCGAACCCTGCCGCGGCTGCAACGACAGCCGTCAGCATCGCAAGGCCGACGCTTGACCTTGCCACGGGTACGCCGGGCGGCGGCGGCGGCGACGCAGCCGGGTAGTGCGGCGGCTGCGGAGGTGGCGGGGCGAATCCGCCCGACGGCGGGGGCGGGGGAGGGGGAGGGTGCTGCGCCGAAAACGGTGGCGCGTTGCTCATCGCCCCATCTTGGTGCAGCGACAGAAAAATCTGAACCGATTCGGCGGGGGAGCAGTCCCCTTCGGCGTCGGCTCCGCATCGCGCCGTCCACGACGAGCCGAGAGCGGTTCTGCTTCACCTACGGTCGTAGCGACGACGGCCGACCTGACCTGGGCGTGTCGCGGCTCGCGCTGGTTGAAGAGGGCAAGAAGCCCGCTCGTGTCGGCGATGATCACCGCCCTGAGGGCGGTCGCTCAGCCGTCGCCGCGCAGCCGTGCGATGTCGGCGAGATCCTGCGCCCGCCCGACGGCGACCTTGTTGGCCACGAGGTCATCGCGACCGATGATCGGAAGGGACGAGTTGTCGATGGAGACGGTGATCCGACGTTCCCACGCTTCGTCGAACTCGACACCGTCGATCGACGTCAGAATGTCGATGCGATGCGGCGGGTAGCCGAGCTGCACCACCCTTCCGGTCTCCTCGAAGTCACTGACGGTCAGCCCGAGACCGCCGAACCCGAACTCTTCGAGCGCAGCCACGATCCGCTCGGCATTGCTCTGATTCACCCACACCCAGGTGTCCAGGCCGCCCGTTGCGCGCGGAAGACCGTGGGCGGCGAGCGCGTAGCCGCCGACGATCAGATATCGGACCTCATGTCGAGCGAACGACTGACAAACTCGCTGAAGTCTCGATCCAACCGCATCGTCGATCCCGTACGCACGCCGGCGCAGCACCTCCACGGCAGCGAGCCGATCAACAATCGGGCGCGACAGCCACCACTCGACGTCCTCGTCTGGCGCGTCAAGTCGTCGCTTCTCGACCGACAAGACCATTGCTCCCCCCGCTCGAACCGGCACCGAACTCACGACGCCAGTCTACGAACGACCGTGCGCTGTTCGGAGCACGACCTGCAGTGGTCCAGGCCAGCAATGCTCCGAGGGCACCCGCCAAAGTCGCACCCGCAGCATCGGGCCTTCTCATGCGCGCAGTCCGTCAGCCTCCGGGCCGAATCCGCTCGTTGCAGGCCGTCACCCGCGACTTGCGAGCACCATCGTCCAGTACCGGGTGCCATCGTCGGATGTGGCCAGTCCGACGCCGATGTCCTCGAAACCTGGGTGAAGGATGTTGCGGCGGTGCTCGGCACTGTTCATCCAGCCACGCATCACAGCGCTGGCAGTCGGATAGCCGGCGGCAACGTTCTCCCCATACGTGATCCAGCGGTACCCCTGGCGCGAGATGCGTTGGCCCGCATCGGAGCCGTCCGACCCGGTGTGACTCATCACGTCCCGGTCCGCCTGATCCTGCGAGTGGAGCTGGGCCGCCCGGTTGAGGTCAGCGTTCGTGCGCACCGGCGCGACGTCGTGTTCGTCTCGCCGGAGGTTGGTGATCTCGATGACACGCTCGCGCGGTGTCGGCGGGTCGTCGCCGCAGCTGCGGACGGCGGCGCTCATCGTCCCGAGTCCGAGGACGGCGGTCATGCCGTAGGCGCCGACATTGC
>JALZNU010000427.1 GCA_030857495.1 Actinomycetota bacterium
ACGCCGCCGTGCCGGTCGAGCGGCCATCGCTCGGTGCCATGCCCGTCTCCGCCCGCGGCGTGGGCCCGTTCGGCGTGGTCGTGTTCCTCGCATCGGACGTGATGCTGTTCGCGCCGTTCTTCGCCGCTTACTTCGTCCTGCGTGCCGGCAACGACCCGTGGCCACCGGCCGGTGTGGAGCTCGAGACGGCGAGGGCGGCGATCGCCACTGTCGTCCTCGTGGCGTCGTCGTTCACGCTGCTCGCAGCCGACCGGGCGGCCGAACACGAACGCGGCGCGGCAGCACAGCGGCGCTGGCTGCTCGTCACGGTGGCGCTCGGCGCGGCGTTCCTCGCCAACCAGATCGTCGAGTACGCGACGCTCGACTTCGGCGCCGATTCGCACCCGTACGGCTCGGCCTACTGGATGCTCACCGGCTTGCACAGCGCACACGTCGCCAGTGGGCTCGCAGCGATGATGCTGTTGTTCGTACGGTCGGCCAGGGGCGCACCCCGATCGACGACGAGCTCGTGGACCGTCGGCGTCTCGTTGTTCTGGCATCTCGTCGACGTCATCTGGGTCGCCGTGTTCCTCACGATCTGGATCGTCAGATGAGGTCGGCGCCGTGAAGCTGCTACTTGCGCTCCCCTTCGGCAGTGCCGCGGTCGCCGGGCTGATGTCGTTCACCGCGCCGACGCCTGCGGCGCAGCCCGACCAACCGGCCGACGCGCTCGGTCGTGAGCTGTTCATCACGCAGTGCGCCTCGTGCCACGGCAGCGACGGCGAGGGTGTCGAGGACCGCGGGCCGACGCTCGTCGGCGAGGGCGAGGCGGCGGTCGACTTCGTGCTGCGCACGGGCCGGATGCCGATGGACGACCCCGAGATGCAGGCGACGAGGGGCCCGGTTCGGTACTCGGAGGAGGAGATCGAGGCGCTCGTGGCGTACGCCGGTGCATTCGGCGACGGCCCGCAGATCCCCGACGTCGACGCCGACGAAGGCGATCTCGCTGCCGGGGGCGAGCTGTACCGCCTCAACTGCGCGGCGTGCCACGTGGCGTCGGGATCGGGGGCCGCGATCGGTGGCGGGCGTGAGGCGCCGTCACTGGCGGTGTCGTCGGCGACGGAGATCGGCGAGTCCATCGTCGTCGGTCCCGGTGCGATGCCGGCGTTCGACTCGTTCACCGAATCCGACATCAACGGCGTCGCCGCCTACGTGCGTGATCTGCAGCGGGCGGGCACGACGGCGACCCTCGACTTCGGCGGAGCGGGCCCGGTCGCCGAGGGTCTCGCGGCGTGGCTGCTCGGGCTCATCCCGCTGATCGCCATCACGCGCTGGATCGGTTCGCCGCACGAGGGACGAGACGCACCGATCGAGGCCGAAGAGGACACGCCGTGAGCGAGCCACGCGAGCGAACCATCGTTACGATCCACACGGCCATGGTGCGCTAATGAGCGGGGGACCGGAGAACGTCCGCGCCGCCCGGGCGGCGACGATCGCGTTCGCCGCCGCCACGGTGGGAGGGATCGCGGCCGCTGTCGGGTACGCCACGGACAACACGGGCGACCTCCTCGGACTCGGTCTCGCCGTCGCGCTCACCGGCATCGGTTTCGGCTTCGTCGCCTGGGCGAAGTACCTCGACCTCAACGAGTACGTGCAGCAGGCGAGAGAACCGCTCGCGGTGACCGCCGCCGACCGTGAAGTGTTCGCCGAGGAGCGGGCGCTGACCGACGAGACCCTCGGTCGCCGACGCCTGCTGCTGGCACTGTCAGGGGCGGCGCTTGTCTCGCTCGTCGCCGGGTTCGTCGGACCGATCGGATCACTCGGACCGAAGCCACGCGGCGAGCGCGACCGCACGGCATGGCGCCAAGGGAGTCGCCTTGTGACGTCCGAGGGCGTCCCGGTCGACGCTGCCTCCGACGGCTTCGACCAGCTCGTCACCGTGTTTCCCGAGGGCGCGGTCGGTCGCGACGACTCGCAAGTCGTGCTGCTGCGGGTGCGTCCCGATCTCCTCAGCGAGCGGACGGTCGAGCAGGGCGCGGTCGAAGGATGGGTCGCCTACTCGAAGATCTGCACGCACGCCGGCTGCTCTGTTGGTCTGTTCGGCATCGACGACCGTCCTCCCGACGTGATCCGCCAGCTCGTGTGCCCCTGTCACCAGTCCGTGTTCGATCCGGTCGACGCCGCCAAGCCCGTCGGTGGTCCGGCGACTCGGTCGCTCCCCCAGCTGCCGCTCGGCATCGACGCCGACGGCAACCTCGTCGCCACTGATGGCTTCGACGGCCCCGTCGGCCCCCTCGCATGGGACGAGGCATGAC
>JALZNU010000428.1 GCA_030857495.1 Actinomycetota bacterium
TGCGCCGCTGCCTCGTCGACGATCCACGTGAACAGTGGGTCCGTGGCGCGACCAACGAGCATCTCCGGGTGCCACTGCACGCCGAGGAGCGTTGCACCCGGCTTCTCGATCGCCTCGATCGTGCCGTCCGACGCGGTCGCCGAAACCGACCAACCAGTGCCGAGCCGGTCGACCGTCTGGTGGTGCAGCGAGTTGACGAGCACGCGATCTCCGCAGAGCCGCGCCAGCAGCGTGTCCTCGGCGACCGTCAGCTCGTGTGCCACCGCGGACGGCTGCCCGTCGAAGCGCGCATGCGACGGTACGTGCTGGTGAAGGCTCCCGCCGTCGCTGACATTGAGCAGCTGCATCCCCCTGCAGATGCCGAGCACGGGCAACGACCTCGCCGCCGCCTCACGGGCGAGGGCGAGCTCGAAGCGGTCACGTGAGGACTCGGGCGGGAACTCGTCGGTCTCGCACGGTGCGCCCCACAGCGAGGGGTCGATGTCGGCGCCGCCCGTGAGCACGAGCCCGTCGACGTTGTCGAGCAGGTCGAACGGACCCGCATCCAGTGGCAGGTGGAGTGGCAACCCCCCTGCTTCGAGCACACCACGCCCGTAGTCGCTGACGTAGACGTCGAACTCGAGATCGGCGAGCGACTCGGGGAACCCGGATATCTGCGAGCCGCGCTTGCGCCGGCCGGTGACGCCGATCAGCGGTCGTCGCGGTAGATCGTTGACTCGTGGATCGTGCACTGTCCGCTCCTTCGCCGGCCACGGTACCGCCCGAACCTCGCCACGTCGCTCGCTGCGCTCTTCAGCCTGCTGTGGTTCGTGATGCCGGTGGTGCGGGTGCGCAACCGCGCTCACCGCTCGGCAACGCGATCTGGGTGAGCTGCGCGGCGCCGTCCTGCACGATGTAGCCGAGACCGGGACGCGGCGGTACGGGCGTGCACCGCGGCAGCGTCTCGCCGAGCACATCGCCGTCCGCCTCACCACCTGCGGTGAGCACGATGCCGAGCCGGGAGCGCCGCACGAGCCGCGTCCAGTGCCCGTAATCGGCGCGCACCGAGCTCGGCCGCACGGCGGCGACGACGGTGAGCGTGGTCGCCGCCCGCTCGACGAGGGCCGCGAGCGTGCCGTCGGCATCGGCAACACGCTCGGCGTCGTCGACGACGAGCAGTCGCGGCCTGGCGTCGCCGCCGCTGGCCGCCAACCCGGTCAGAACCGCAGCGTCGATCGCGCCGCTGCCTCGACCGTCGACGACGATCACCTCGCCAGACGGATGGCAGCGTGCCCACGCCTCAGCGATCGTGCGCAACGTGGCCGACCGCCCGCTGCGGGCGCTCCCGGCGACGAGCACGTGTTCGCCGCCGCGAACGGCGAGCGTCGCCGGGCCGAGATCGTGGAACCGCCGCCCGATCGGCAGGCGTGTGCCGGAGCCGGCGTCGTCGCCGTCGTCAGCGAGTTCGTCGAGCGAGATCGCCGCCGGCAGCGTCTCGACGGGTGCCGGACCGCCGGGAAGCGGCACCACGAGCGCGAGGTTGTCCTCGTTGGCCGTGATGATCTGGCCGTAGAGCCCCGAGCCGACATCGCGCATCCGTCCCGGGATCGCCGCCGGCACGTCGCCGGGACGAGCACCCACGAGCACCGCATCCGACGCGTCGTCGAGGTGGAAGAGCCAGCGACGTGCACACGACGAGATCACCGTGGACGCACCGCGTCCGGGCTGCACCGCGATGATCGCCGTGATGCCGACGGCCGGGCCCTCGGCGAGCAGGCGCAACAGGCGTTCACCGATCGAGCCGGCGAGGAAGGAGTCGTCGAGGTCGCGCAGCGCGGCGAACCCGTCGACGCACCACACGATCCGGGGTTGCCTGTCGTGCGCCGTGCTTGCCCGGCGACGATCGAGCTCGCCGACGAGGCGGTCGACGAGCCGTCCCAGTCGCTCCCGCTCCCCGACTCGGACAACCGCACCGCAGTGCGCCATGTTCGCCACCGCGTCGAGTCGCGCTTCGCCGGCAGTATCGATCACGTAGGCGTGCAACGCGTTGGGGTCGTGGCGGCGACCGAGCTCGGCGAGGAGGGTCGCCATCGTCGCCGTCGTCCCGGACCCGCGAGCGCCGACGAGGGCGAGGTTCGTGTCCTCCTGCGGTGACCAACAGATGCTCCGACGTGCCTGCTCGTCGGGAACATCGAAGAGCCCGACCCCGCCCGGCTCGACCAGATCGCCGTCGAAGCCCTCGGCAGCCAGCACCGGCGGCAACGGCTCCAGCCATGCCCGCCGCAGACTCGGTTCCGTTGCACGATCGTGTGC
>JALZNU010000429.1 GCA_030857495.1 Actinomycetota bacterium
CATCGAGCTGGCGGGGACGACGGGGCGTTCGGCTCCGACGCGCTGCACGTCCGTGCCGTCGAGCGACACCGACAGGCACGAACGCTCGCCGACGCGTGACGACAACATGCGCACCGCGGCGGTGAGGTGCGCCCGGTTGGTGTCGTCGGCGAGCAGCCCCGGTGTGCGGCGGAACGACAGCAGCGGCGTGCGCAGCGGTTCGGTGACGGGACGGCCAGTGCCTTGCACCGCGTCCGGGCGCAGGTCGAGTGGTTCGCTGTCGCCGCGACGACCGTCGGCGACACGCCACAGGACGAGCAACGCAAGCGCCGGGACGATGATCCCGGCGGCGAACACGGCGAGCGTCCGGATGCCACCGTCACCACGTGGCCGGGGTGACCTGGCCCCGCCGAGCGCGGCGAGACGCGACAAGCGATCGTCCGACCGGCTCATTGGTGCACCATGGCCGTGTGGACGAACGACAGGGACGACGGGCGGTGCACCAATGACCGCTCCGCTGCTGCGCAGCGGCGCACCGTCACGATGGTTCGCTCGCGTGGCTCGCTCATTGGTGCACCATGGCCGTGTGGACGAACGACAGGGACGACGGGCGGTGCACCAATGACCGCTTCGCTGCTGCGCAGCGGCGCACCGTAACGATGGTTCGCTCGCGGGGCTCGCTCATTGGCGCACCGCCCCGTCCGTCTCTGCGACGAGATCGAGCAATGCCGCCAGCGTGTCGAGCTGCGTTGCACGATCGCCGCCGAGCTTCGCCTGCAGCGTCGTCACCCCGGCATCGCGGTAGCTGCGGAGCCGCGTGCGCACCATGTCCGGCGTGCCGATCAGGTTCGTCCGCATCCCGAGCTCGAGCGGCACACGCCGTGCCGCCTCCTCGCGACGGCCGGCGAGCCACAGCTCCTGCACCGCCCGCACGTCGTCGCCGTAGCCCTGACGGGAGAACGCGGCGTTGTAGAAGTTGGTGGCTCGCGATCCCATCGCCCCGATCGTGAAGGCATAGCCGTCGGCGTGGCGACGCGCCGCCTCGTCCACGTCCTCGGTGAATTCGACCGCGACGGGCACGACGAGATCGAGGTCGGTCACGTCTCGCCCCGCTCGCGCGGCGCCGACGCGTAGCGGCTCGAGGAACGCGGCCGCCGACTCGGGGATGAACGCGTTGCCGAGCCAGCCGTCGGCGAGCTCGCCCGTCAGCTCGAGGTTGCGTGGCCCGAGCGCAGCGACGTAGATCGGCACGTTCGTGGGGGCGAGCGTCGAGCGGATCGCCCTCCCCTCACCGCCGGGCAGCGGCAGCCGGTACACCGATCCCTCGTGCTGCAGGCGGTCGCCACGGGCGACGGCACGGACGATGTCGATCGTGTCGCGCGTCGCGCCGAGCGGCGACGAGAAGCGCACGCCGTGCCAGCCCTCCATGACCTGCGGACCGCTCGTGCCGAGTCCGAGCCGGAACCGACCACCCGACAGCAGCTGCATCGACATCGCCGACATCGCCAGCATCGCCGGGCTGCGAGCGCCGATCTGGGCGATGCCGGTGGCGAGGCCGATCCGCTCGGTGCGGGCGGCGAGGTAGGCGAGCGGCGTGAGCGCGTCCTGACCCCACGCCTCCGGCACCCACACCGAGTCGACACCGAGACGCTCTGCGTCGACGACGAACTCGACGTCCTCGTCGCTGCTGATCGTTGCCCCGACGGCGACTCGCACGTGGCGAGCGTAACGATCGCCCTTGACTACGATGCTGGCGTGGCCGACGTGCCAACCGAGCTGCGGCTCGTCGATCGTCCCGGCACGGAGGCGACCCTCCACGTCGACGCGTCCCGCGAGGCGGTGTGGGCGCTCGTCAGCGACGTGACGATGCCCGTCCGGTTCAGTGACGAGCTGCACGAGGTGCGATGGCTCGACGGCGCCGAGAGGCCCGCCGTCGCAGCCCGCTTCGTCGGGCGCAACCGGCACGCAGCGGTCGGCGAGTGGGAGACGACGTGCACGATCACGCGCTGTGACCCACCGCGAGAGTTCGCATGGGCCGTCGAGGATCCCGACGATCCGGTCGCCGACTGGGGGTTCTCGTTGACACCCGATGACGGCGGCACGCGCCTTACGCAGTGGGTGCGGTTCGGTACGGCTCGCAGCGGGCTGAGCCCGGCGATCGAGGCGATGCCCGACAAGGAGTCGAAGATCCTGCACGGCCGGCTGGGACAACTCCGAGCGAACATGGAGCGCAACCTGGCGGGCATCGCCGGCGAGCTCGGCGCTCAGGACGCGTCGGCGACCGACCAGCCGAGCTGATCGGCGAGGAACG
>JALZNU010000430.1 GCA_030857495.1 Actinomycetota bacterium
AACAACCAGCTGGCGACGCCCGGGTGCGCTCACCTGCTGGCCGGGCGCGGGATCCTGTACGTCCCCGACTACCTCGCCAACGCCGGAGGCGTGATCAACATCGCCGAGGAGCGGGGCGGGTACGACGAGCACCGGGCGCAGGCGCGGGTGTTGACGATCTACGACCGCACCCTCGACGTCTTGCGCACTGCCGACGCCGAGGGCCTCGACCCGGTCACGGCGGCAGAAGCGATCGCCGACCGTCGTCTTGCCGCAGCCGTCGACGACGGGTGACGCCGTCGCCGAGCGCGATCAGCGCGACGATCGACGCGATCGCGCCGACGCAGCCGAGCGCGACCGCGCTCGGCGCGGCGAGGGGCGACGCCAGGATCGGCAGCACGTCGATCTCGTTGGCAACCCGCCGGGGAAGGAAGTGTGCCGGCCACAAGCACATCGTCGCCGCTGCGGCCAACGGGAGCACCGCCGACCAGACGCGGTCGAGCCCAATGGCGAAGTACGTCGCGATGACGCCGAGGGCCGGCAGCAGGTATCGGGCGTGGGCGCTGCCACCTCCTGCGACGTGGTTGATCATCATTGCGACGGTCGCAGCGAGCACGCCGACGCCGATCACGTGTGCCATCGCCGAGTGGCGCGCCGGTCGTCGACTCGTCGCCATCAGGGCGAGGCCGACGAGCGCAGCGATCCCGAAGATCGAGGTGACGACGGCCGCCGCTGGGGGCGACTGCGCGCCGGGAACGGTGCTCATCGCGAAGCGCTCGACCGCGTCCCACCACAATGTGCCGCTGGTGAGGACGTCGAACGCGCTGCCGGAGGGCGTGCGATCGAAGTACGCGAAGAGAAACGACGATCCGGTGAGATCCCCGTACAGGGCGACGCTGCGGGCATAGAACCAGCCGAAGATCACCGCACCGGGGAGCAGTCCAAGGGCGACCACGGCGGCTGCGTCACGACATCGTGCTGAGCGTGTGCCCGTCGGGCGCATTGCCCGGGCAGCCGCTGCGATGGCGACCACGAGCACTGCGATGAACATGGACGCCGCGCGGGACCCCGCTGCGACCGCGGCGGTCGCTCCGAGCATCACCGTGTCCGACCGCCGGAAGCCGTTCGTCACGAGCCGCATCGCGCCATACGTCACGGCCGTCGCAGCGGCGAACCCGAGACCATCGTTCATGCCCGCGGCGAACGTCGCATGCCCGAGCGGCAGGAACCCGGCGAGCGCCGTCGCCGTCAGCGCGAGCTTGCGCGAACCGCCAGTGAGCACCCTCGCCAGCGCGTACGTGAACACGAGGCCGATCGTGGCGAACGCGATGTTCGCGATCCGTACGAACATCAGGCCGCCGTCCGCCCTCCCGAGCCCGTTCGAGATCCAGATCAGCGGTGCCACCGCCACGTAGAACAACGGCGGGTGGTTGGCGACCCACACCGACCGGTGCTCACGATCCGCCGCGCCAGCGATCCTCATCCGCCAGTCCGAGGCGTCGCGGGGTGGATCCACGACGTCGGTGATCTCGGGCAGCCGTCCCGACGCCACGGCGTGTGCATATCCGAGATGGGCGCTCTCGTCGGCTCCGTAGAAGGGGGCCATCTGCAGTGCGAACAGGAGCGAGGCAACGAAGAACGCGACCAAGACGGCGAGGAGCCCGACACGCTCGATGCCGAACGTCCGGGCACGCAGGCGGAGACTCGAACGCGCGGCGAGCAGGGTCGCACTGCTGGATGCCGCTGTCGCACCCACGCGATCAGTTGCGCATGTTCTCGAACTGCAGTGGGATGCCGAGATCCTCGCCCTTCAGCATCGACATCACCGCTTGCAGGTCGTCGCGCTTCTTCGAGCTGACGCGGATCGACTCGCCCTGGGTCTGGCTGCTGACGCCCTTCGGCGCCTTCGCCTTGATCAGCTTGTTGATCTCGCGGGCCTTGTCCGAGCCGATGCCGACCGTGATCGTCGCCACCTGGCGCACGGTGTCACCGCTCGCGGACTCGATGTCGGCGTAGTCGAGTCCCTTCAGCGAGATGCCGCGCTTGACGAGGCGCTCCTCGAGCACCTGGCGCACCGCCTTCAGCCGGTCGTCGCTCACGCTGCGCAGCGTCAGCACGAGCTCGTTCTGGTCGATGGAGGAGTTGGTGTTCTTGAAGTCGAAGCGCGTGGAGACCTCGCGCTGCGCCTGGTCCACGGCATTGCGGACCTCCTGGCGGTCGACCTCGGAGACGACATCGAAGCTGGGCATGACGCCATCGTACGGCAGCCACGATGGGCCCGGTTGACCGCTAGCCTCTCGCTGCGA
>JALZNU010000431.1 GCA_030857495.1 Actinomycetota bacterium
GCGGCGACGATCACGACGGCAGCGACAGCGAGCAGCCACCACACGGGTCCGATGGCCCGCCCTTCGTCGTTCGGCTCGGTGTGTGACGGTGCCCCCGTCACGCCCGACGGATAGGCGCTCGTCGCTGCGGGTGACGCAGCGACGAGTGTCGGTTCGCCGGCGGCGAAGGGCACGCCCGCCAGCGCCGCAGCCGTCGCCGCGCGACCATCGGCGGCGTCGGCCAAAGCCTCGCGCATCGCCGCAGCCGAGGCATGGCGCTCGTCGGGTCGCTTCGACATCGCCGTGGCGATGACGACGGCGACGGCGCCCGGCACGTCCGGTCGCTGTGCTCGGATGTCCGGGACGGGCTGGTCGCGGTGGGCGAGCACCGTGGCGAGCGGCGTCTCGCCGCTGTACGGCGGCGTGCCCGTGAGCAGCTCGTACATCAGCACGCCCGTGGCGTAGAGGTCGGTCGCCGGGGTCGCCCGCTCGCCTGCGGCTTGCTCGGGCGCGACATAGCGGGGCGTGCCGACGAACTCGCCGTGCGAGGTGAGTGCCGCCTCGAGGTCGTCGAGGCGCTTGGCGATGCCGAAGTCGGCGAGCTTGACGGTGCCCTCGGGATCGATGAGCACGTTGGCCGGCTTCACGTCGCGGTGGACGATGCCCGCGGCATGCGCCGCGGCCAGTGCATCGAGCAGTTGCGACGAGATGTCGACGACCCGATCGACGGGCAGCGGCCCTTCGCGCTCCAGCAGCTGTGCAGCATTCGTGCCCGGCACGTACTCGGTGACCAGGTAGAGGTAGCCGTCGCTGTCGCCTGCGTCGTAGATGGCGACGAGGTTGCGATGGGTGACGCCGGCCGCCACGCGGCCCTCGGCGACGAAGCGGGCAGTGAGCGCCGGATCTGCGTGTTCGGCGACGTCGCGTGGGATCATCTTGATCGCCACGTCACGGTGGAGCACCCGGTCGTGGGCCTTCACGACTCGTGCCATCCCGCCGGCGCCGAGCGGAGCGCCGAGCTCGTATCGCGCTGCGAGCAACGAGGTGGTCATCAGCGCCCCAACCTACGGGGAATCGACGACAACCACGGCGCGAGGCGCGGCCGATAGCGTGACCCGCCATGCCGCACGTCGACGCCAACGGACTCCGCATCGAGTACGACGAGCGAGGCAGCGGCGAGCCGTTGCTCCTGGTCATGGGGCTCGGCTCACAGATGATCCTGTGGCACGACTCGTTCATCGATCTGCTGGTCGAGCGCGGTTTCCGGGTGATCAGGTACGACAACCGTGACATCGGTGGGAGCACGCATCTGGACCGCGAGAAGGTCCCGTCCCCCGGGCGCGCGCTCGCCGGTCTGCTCTCGCGTCGGTGGGCGAAGGCGCCCTACCTGTTGTCCGACATGGCGGCCGACGGCGTCGGCTTGCTCGACGCACTCGGTATAGAGCAGGCGCACGTCGTGGGCGCCTCGATGGGCGGCATGATCGCTCAGACGATGGCGATCGAGCACCCCAACCGAGTCCGCTCGCTGACGTCGATCATGTCCAACACCGGCGATCGGCGCGCCGGTCAGACGAAGTTCAGCGTGCTGCGCAGGCTCGCGGCGGGGATGCGCAAGCGACCGGCCGACCGCGTCGAGGCGACGGTGGCGACGTTCCGGTTGATCAGCGGACCGCACTTCAACGAGGACGAGGCGCGCCTACTGGCGAAGCGAACGATCGAACGCGGCGACGATGAGGCCGGCACCGGTCGCCAGCTGGCGGCGATCATGGCGAGCCCCAACCGCACCGCCGGGCTGCGCTCGTTGCGAATGCCGACGCTCGTGATCCACGGCATGGTCGATCCGCTCGTGAAGCCGTCGGGTGGCCGGGCGACGGCCACGGCGGTGCCTGGCGCCGAGCTGCTGATGTTCAACGACATGGGTCACGACATGCCACCGGTGCGCTGGCCAGCCATCGCCGACGCCATCAGAGCGAACGCCAACCGCGCAGCGAAGCAGCCCGTTCCCGTCGCCTGACTTCGTGTCACTACGCACGCGTAGGTCCGGCACGCGTGGCGAGGGAAGCGCCAGCGACGAGCCACACGCGGCGCGCGGCGAGGGGAAGCGCCAGCGACGAGTCGCACGCGGCGCGAGGAGAAAGCGAAGCGGACGACGAGCCCGCTGGATCACGGAGAAAGCGAAGCGGACGACGAGCCCGCTGGATCACGGAGAAAGCGAAGCGGACGACGAGCCCGCAGTAGTACGTCACACCCCTTCGGTACTGTCGACGGTGCCGTGATCCACACCGTCATCCCC
>JALZNU010000432.1 GCA_030857495.1 Actinomycetota bacterium
ACGGAGGCAATCTGGCGGTGCGAGCCTATGTGGACCGGGCCATCCATCGCACGAGCTGGCACGATGGCGCCGATGGGTGCGTTCGCCGAACGACTTGCCGAGCCCGGCGTGGTGGAGCAGTGCTCGCTCGCCGGCACGTTCGGATTCATGGCGTACCACGGCGGCGAGCTGGAGAAGCAGACCGACGTCATCGCCACCGAAGCGGCGGCGTCGTCCGGCGCCTCCCTCTACGTCGTCCGTCATCCCGCTGACGACCACATCACCTCGACGCTCGTACGGCGAGCGGACTCGGATCTGCTCGACCGCTTCCTCGACCACGTCGAGGTCGTCGTGACCGTGCACGGATACGGGCGCGAAAACATGTTCACGTCGCTACTGCTCGGTGGCACGAACCGTCCACTCGCGCGCGCGTTGCGCATCCTGCTCGAGCCGGCGATGCCCGACTACGAGATCATCGACGACCTCGACCGCATCCCCCCTGGGCTGCGTGGTTTGCACGACGACAACCCGGTGAACCTGCCACGTGGCGGTGGAGTGCAGCTCGAGCTGCCGCCACGGGCGCGAGGGCTCGGACCGCGCTGGGCAGAGTGGCGAGGCGACGGACACGTGCCGCCGATGACGGCCCTCATCGATCGGTTGGCGGCACTGGCTCGGGAATGGTCAGGAGGCGACGGCGCAGCGCGTCGAGCGCCGTGATCACCGAGAACTGACGCATCCGCAGCCGGTCGCCCGGCAGCCGCACCAGGTGCGACTCGACTTCGTCGCCGATCGCCACGCCGACCCACAGCGTGCCGGGCGGCAAGCCGTCCTGCTCCGCGGGGCCGGCGACGCCCGTGAGCGCAAGTCCGACGTCGGCGCCGAGCACGCCACGGACGTTGTCGGCCATCGCCGTCGCCGCCTCCGCCGACACGACCGGCCCCTCTGGCACGCCGAGCATGTTGCGCTTGACGCTGCTCGCATACGACACGATCGAGCCGACGAGCACGTCGCTACTGCCGGCGGCGTCGGTCAGCCGTCCGGCGACGAGACCGCCCGTCACCGACTCTGCAAGCGCGAGGCGCATGCCCCTGCGACGCAACAGGTCGAGCACGACGGACTCCATCGTCTCGTCGTCGCGACCGAACACGATCGAGCCGAGCCGCTCGACGACGCGGCGCTCCCACGTGCCCAGCTGATCCTCCGCCGTCTCGGCGTCGGTCGCCCGCACCGTCAACCGAATCTTGAGCCCGTCCCAACCCGAGGCCAGGAAGGCGAGTGTCGGTCCGGCGGCGCCCTCCAGCTCGGCGATTATGTCGTCGAGGCGCTCGTTGATGCCGCTCTCGCTGTCACCCCACGTCTTGATCACGCGACTGGCGATCACCGATGCCAGCCCAGCGCGGCGAGCGAGGTCGGGCAGCACGGCACGTTCCACCATGTCGTGCAACTCGTACGGCACACCGGGCACGGCGTAGATCACCTTGTCGTCGTCTCCGTCGTCGCCGCCGCCGCTGCCGCCCACCGGGCAGATGAGGCCGGGGGCCGTACCCATCGTCTGGGCGATGACGGTGGCACCGACGGGCACCATTGCCTGGCGAAGGTTGTTCATCGGCATCCGCCTGCCGCGCGACTCGAACATCGCAATGATCCGCTCGGCGACCTCGGCGTCCTCTTCGAGTTCGACGCCCATGACCTCGGCGATGGCCTCGCGGGTGATGTCGTCGTGGGTCGGACCGAGCCCGCCGCAGACGATGACGGCATCGGCCTCCTCGAGGCGAGCGCGCAGCACCGCCACCATTCGATCGAGGTTGTCGCCGACCTTCACCTGCAGCAGTGAGTCGATGCCGCGCAGCGCGAGCTGTTCTCCGAGGTACGAGGAATTCGTGTCGACGATCTGCCCGAGCAGCAGCTCGGTGCCGACGGCGACGACATCACAGCGCATGCACGGTCTCGCCCCGGCGAACGCGACCGCGCAGGAAGTATTGCGCGCCACTCACGACCGCCAGCACGACCGCCGCCCACAGGAACGTGAGCCACGCCCAACTCGCCCCGTCGGCAAACCACGGCCAAAGCGCGAACCCGACCGCCAGTTGCTGGGACAGCGTCTTGTACTTGGCGAGCCGGCTGGCAGGCATGCTCACGCCGCGGGTGCCGACGACAGTGCGATAGATGCTGATGACGAACTCGCGCACCGCGATCACCGCAACCGGCAGCAGCGGGAACACGTCGTAGCGCACGAGCGTGAACATCGCGCCGAGCACCAGCACCTTGTCGGCGAGCGGATCGA
>JALZNU010000433.1 GCA_030857495.1 Actinomycetota bacterium
CGTCTCTTCAACGGCGTCATCGACTCGGTCATCGACAAGGTGTGAGCGAAGCGAACACACGGCAGCAAGGTGGTGTGAGCGAAGCGAACACACGGCAGCAAGGTGGTGTGAGCGAAGCGAGCACAGAGCGCGAGCGCGGACAGGCTGCGGTCGAGTTCGCGCTCGCGCTACCGCTTGCCGTGATGATGTTGCTGGCGATGGTGCAGATCGCCGTCGTCACACGCGACCGCATGGCCGTCGAGCTCGCCGCGCGCGAGGGCGCTCGGGCAGCGGCCGTGTCCGCCGACCCCTCGTCGGCCGCACGCCAGGCCGCCGATGACGTGACCTCGCTCTCGCCTCTCGACGTCAGCGTCGACACGGGTGCGGACACGGTGACCGTCACCGTGCGATACGTCAGCGACACCGACGTCGCGCTCATCGGAGCCGTTGTCCCGTCCGTCGCCATGTCGGCGTCGGTCACCATGGCGCTCGAGCCGCCCGAGTGAGGTGCGCGATCCCCGAGGGCACCACTAGCGTCCGGCCGGTGTCGTCGCTGCGCTGCACGGTTCGTGATGTCGAGGGAACGTGGGTCGTCGACGTGTCCGGCTCGGTCGATCTGGCGACCGTGGCGACGCTACGCGATCACGTCCTCGAGGTGATCTCGACGCACGCTGGTGCGACGATCGTGATCGATCTCGACGAGGTTGTCTCGCTCGACGACGTCGGGCTCGGCGTGCTGCTCGGGCTCGCCGGGCGGGCTCGGGAGATGGGCGGCGATCTGCGCCTCGTCAGCTCGCCGGGCCGCGTGCGCGACCGTCTCGCCATCACCGGCGCCGACCGGGCGGTCGACGTCTCGTCTCGTGAGTCGGCGATGTCGAGCGACGACGAGGTGGACGATCGTCCGATCTTCCACCTCGCGCTGCCCGACGACTGGGAACGTGCGACGACGGAGAGCGGGTATCGGATCAGCACGCGTGGCCGCACGCTCGAGGACGAGGGCTTCATCCACTGCTCGTTCCAGCATCAGCTGGTCGACACAGCCAACCGCTACTACGGCGATGTGCCCGAGGTCGTGCTGTTGCGCATCGATGCTCAACGACTCCAGTCGCCCGTCGTCGTGGAGGCACCTGCCGGTGCGGGTGACGACAGTGGTGTCGACAGCGACGGGTATCCTCACGTGTACGGTCCGATCACGATCGACGCAGTCGTGTCACACCGCCCGTGGCGTCGTGAAGGCGACGGTCGCTACACGCTCGCGGTGCGCTGAGTCCAGGCGTAGCGTGCCGTCGTGGTCACACGGCCCGATGCGCGCCTCGGTTGGGATGACTGGTTCGAGTCGGCGTGGCCCACGCGCCCTGGCGCACGCGCACCGGCGCGCGTGACGCGCGTCGACAGGGGATGGAGCACCGTGCTCGCCACACCCGACGTGGCGCCACGCCGCGTGCGCAACATCGGCGCCGAAGTCGCGGTCGGCGACTGGGTGGTGACCGACGACGACCGCGTGACCGAGGTGTTGCCGCGCCGCTCGGCGTTCGTGCGTCGCGCCTCGTTCGACGGGATGCGCGCCGAGTCGCACACGCTTGCCGCCAACATGGACGTCGCGTTCCTCGTGCATTCCGCAGGGTTGCCGCCGAACCAGCGCCGCCTCGAGCGTGAGCTCGTGCTCGCCTTCGACAGCGGCGCTGAACCGGTCGTCATCTTGACGAAGCGTGACGTCGTCGTCGACGTCGACCCGATCGTCGACGTGCTCACCGACACCGCTCTCGGCGTCCCGATCATCGTCGCCAGCGGCACCACGGGCGACGGCGTCGACGCCATTCGCGCACACGCAGACGGCGGCCGCACGCTCGCCTTCCTCGGCGCCAGCGGCGTCGGCAAGTCGACGCTCGTCAACGCGCTGCTCGGCCGCCACGCCCAAGCGACGAGCCAGGTGCGCATCGGCGACCAACGAGGCCGCCACACGACGGTTGCCGCCGAGCTGATCGAGCTCCCCGACGGAGGTTGGGTGCTCGACACCCCCGGACTTCGCGCCGTCAGCCTGTGGCTTTCTGGCGACGGCATCGAGCGGGCGTTCTCGGACATCTTCGAACTGATGGACCACTGCCGCTTCCGCGATTGCAAGCACGACCGCGAGCCCGGATGTGCCGTGCGCGTCGCCATCGACGGCGGACTGCTCGACCCGCGACGCTTCGCCGGCCTCGAGCGGCTCGTCGCCGAAGAGGCGGCGCTGGAGGACGAACAGAAGACGCGACTGCGCCTCGATGATCGCCACGGCCATCGC
>JALZNU010000081.1 GCA_030857495.1 Actinomycetota bacterium
GGCGATCGACTGGGACCCGCAGCTGTGCACGATCGGCGGGCTGCTGCACGGCGGCGTGCTGATGGTGCTCGCCGACTCCGCCGGTGCGGCATGCGCCTTCGCCAACCTTCCGGCGGGCGCGACGGGGACGTCGACGATCGAGTCGAAGACGAACTTCCTCGGCGCAGTCCGCGAGGGCGTCGTGACCGCGACGAGTCGACCGTTGCACGCCGGCGGCAGCACGATCGTCGTGGAGACAGAGATACGCAACGGCGACCGGCTCGTCGCCAAGACAACGCAGACCCAGGCGGTGCTGCTCCCGAGGGGATGACGATGGTGCACGGGTTGGCGGGCGATGCCGATCCCGGCCTGCCGCTGCGGCTGGGGTCGTGCTCGAACGGCGAGTACCCGGCCCCGGTCACCGGCGAGCTGGCCACCGAGGCGATGCGACGCGCACGGCACGATGCCGACGGCGCTGGGCGCCGGCTCGGCTGGTCGCGGCGGCGATTCCTCGTGTCGTCGGCGGGGCTGGCGTCGGGGCTCGCCGCGCTGCAGGCCTGCAACGACGAGCACGCCCGATCTCGCGACACCGAGCCGGGCGGCACATTTGCAGTGCCGACCACGGCCACAACCGATGTCGAAGAGGCGACGACCGTTGTGCACGGGGACGACGACGACCCGATCACGGTGGTTGACGTGCAGACGCACTTCCTCGAGTCTGGAGAGTTCGGCGTCGGGTTCCCCCAGGCGCAATGTGGCGAGGACGAGCCGATCGACTGCCTCGGAGTCGGCTACTGGCGCGATCTCGTGCTCGGCGGCAGCGACACGGCGGTGGCGGTCATCTCGGCGGTGCCCGTGGTCGGCGACGCCGACCCGTTGTCGATCGAGGCGATGGAGCGTGGACGGCGCGCCGGCGACGAGCTCTGCGGTGACGAGCGAGTGCTGATCCAGGGCCATGCCGTACCCGACGTGGGGCCACTGGGAGCGGCGCTCGAGTCGATGGCCCAGATCGCCGACGAGCACGCCCTGTGCGCGTGGAAGGTCTACACGCACTCCCCCGGCGGGTGGTATCTCGACGACCACGAACCCGACGCACCACAGATCGGCGCGGCATTCATCAATGCCGCCCGCGACACCGGTGTGCCCGTCGTGGCCGTGCACAAGGGACTCGCCGGCGGCAACCCGTACGCGTCGCCGGTCGACATCGGCCCGGCAGCCGCGGCAAACAGGGACGTCGCCTTCCTCGTGTACCACTCCGGGTACGAGCCGGCGGTGACCGAGGGTCCGTACGACCCGCAGGGCGGAGGTGTCGATCGACTCGTGCGCAGCGTGTCGCAGTCGGGCATCGGGCAGCGTGGCAACGTCTACGCCGAGCTGGGTTCGACATGGCGCACGCTCATGGGCAGCCCCGACGAGGCGGCGCACGTGCTGGGCAAGCTGCTCGTCGCGTTCGGACCGGATCGCATCCTGTGGGGCACCGACTCGATCTGGTACGGGTCGCCCCAGGACCAGATCGCCGCCTTCCGCACGTTCGAGATCAGCGAGTCGTTCCAGGAGCGGTTCGGCTATCCGGCGTTGACGAAGGACGTCAAGCGGCGGATCCTCGGTGAGAACGCGATCGAGCTGTTCGGCATCGATGCCCCCACGACGCCGTGTACGCCGTCCGAGACCGCAGGCATCCGAGCCGGCCTCGCCACGCCGAACCGAGTCCACGGACCGCAGTCCCGCCGCGATGTGCTCGCGACGTTCTGGCGCGAGCACCCATGGGCGGCCGGCGACGTTCCCTGGTTGCCGCGCTGATTGGCAACCCCCGGGCGAGTGCGTGGGCAGCGATGAACTCGTGTTGTTCGACCCTGAGACCGAAAGCAGGGTCGACCGAACCGTCGACATTGATCGCCCCGAGCCGGCGAGCGACCTCTAGCAACTCCTCGCACACCTGTTCGATGCCCCTTGAGGCCGCCGGTAGTACGGTGCTGGGCATGACAGAGATCGGAACGGATTGGCGCCGGGAGGTCGATCCACGTGAATGAGGGAGAAGCGTGAGCGACTACCTGATCAGACCACTCGCTTCTGACACGTGGGGCGCATTCGCCGCGCTCGCCGAGCGACAGGCTTCACCTACATCCGGAGCAAGGGCTTACACCATTCCGTGATGCGCAAGACGGTCCCCTCGACCCGCACGACCAGCACGAGGACGCGGGTGAAGCGATGAGCACGACCCCTGCGGCTGATCAGAGATGGAGTCCCCAGATATGGACATGCTGAATGGCGAACAGATCGCCGCGGCCAACCTGACCGACTGGCGCAAGCTGGCCCAGGGACTGCATGCCCGCTACGTGATCGGCGACTTCGGCACCGGCGCACGGTTCATCGGCGCGGTGGGCGAGGCGGGGGACGCGCTCGGACACCACCCGAGCGTGTCGATCGGCAATGAGTACGTCGACCTCAAGCTGGTCAGCGACGACGCCATCTATCGCGACCACAAGGGCACCGAACACGTCGTCGAATGGGTGACCCAGCAGGACGTCGACCTCGCGCGACGGATCACCGAGATCGCCGTCGACCACAAGCTCGACGCCGACCCGGCCTCGGTCAGCGTCATCGAGCTCGGCCTCGACACGGCGCACTCCGCGACCATCGCCCCGGTGTGGGCCGCCCTGCTGACCGGGAGGGCCGAGGCCCAGGGCCACGGATCCCCCAGCGACGAGATCCGGGACGCCACGGGACGGGTACCGAACCTGTGGTTCGGGGACGCCGACGAGCACGAGACCCCGCGTCAGCGGTTCCACGTCGAGGTCTATGTGGCGCCCGAGGTGGCCGAGCAACGGATCGCCGCCGCCCTCGCCGCTGGTGGGACCGTCGTTGATGACAGCGACGCGCCGTCGCTCACCGTGATCGCCGACCAAGACGGCAACACGGGAATCGTATGCGTCGACATGTCCGCTGCGAAGCAGGATTGAAGCGCCGACTCGGGTGACCCGCGGCCTCGCTGCGGGTCACCTCGGCCCGCCTTGTCAGCGCAATGACCGCCACACTGTTTGCGCCAGCAGTAGTAGCCGTTGACCGACACCTCCAGCACGCGGCAGGCGACCTCAGCCGGGAGGCCTTCGCCCAGGATCTGAGCGACGACTGAACGTGACCCGGAATCCTGGACACAGTTCGCAACCCCGCCAGCGACGATTGCGACAGTGACGCGCCAGACTCGGGAGATGGCGCGGAGGGCAGTCATCAGCGGTGGAGGCACCGGCATCGGCAAGGCGATCGCAGGACGATTGCTCGCCGACGGCGACGAGGTCGTGCTGGTCGGTCGACGCGAGCACGTGCTGCGGGCGGCGTGCGAGGAGCTGCGAGCCGCTGGCGGCAGCAGCGACGCCAGCGGCGACCGTCAGGTTCGCTACGAGGTCGCCGATCTCCGAGTCCCTGCCGACGTCGAGCGCGCCGCAACGGCCATCACCGACGGCGGCGACGTCGACGTGCTGGTGGCGAACGCCGGCGGCAATTTCGACACCGATCGTGACGGGCTCTCAGGGGTGGTCGAGGACTGGACCGCCAACTTCGAGGGCAACGTGTTGACCACAGTGCTGCTCACAGAGGCCCTCCTGCCGTCGATCACCCGCCCGGGCGGCCGCATCGTGTTCGTCGGCTCGGTCGCCGGCGTGCGTGGTGCCAGCTCCTACGGCGCGGCGAAGGCCGCAGTCCACAACTGGTCGCTCTGGCTGGCGACGCAGCTCGCCGCAGACGGCATCCCGGTGAACAGCGTGGCCCCTGGCTTCGTGCCCGACACCGAGTTCTGGGCGGGTTGGTCCGTCGACGACATCGCCGCTCGCGCTGCCTCCATTCCCGTCGGTCGACCCGGCGAGCTCGACGAGGTGGCCGAGCTCGTCGCTCACCTCGTCTCCCCCCTCGCCGGGTTCACGACCGGCCAGATCGTGCAGATCAACGGCGGCGTCATGTTGGGGAGGGGCTGAGCGATGGGCCGCCTGCGGCGTGTGTCGGCGGCATCACCTGGATGGACGCGTCGCCGCGCGGGCAAGGGCTTCACGTACTGGGATCAGGACGGTCGCAGGTTGAGCGGTCGCGATGTCGAGCGGATCAAGTCGCTCGTGATCCCGCCGGCATGGGAGGACGTGTGGGTCTGCCCTGTCGACAACGGCCACCTGCAAGCCGTCGGCACCGACGAGGCCGGGCGGCGCCAGTACCTGTATCACCCTGTGTGGCGTGAGCAGCGAGACCGAAAGAAGTTCACTCGTGTCACCGAGGTGGCAGCGAAGTTGCCGGCAGCACGACGCACCGTCACCCGCGACCTTGGCATCGAGGGGATGCCGCGCGAGCGTGTGGCGGCCATCGCCGTGCGGTTGCTCGACCTTGGATACTTCCGCATCGGCAATGACGTCTACACCGACCAGCACGGAAGCTTCGGCCTGACGACGCTCGAGAAGCGTCACGTCCGCAAGGACAACGACCGTCTCATGTTCACGTTCACGGGCAAGTCGGGGATCGAGCACTCCATCGAGATCGACGACGCGGACGTGATCGAGGCGCTAGAAGTACTGCGCCGGCGACGTGGCGGCGGCAAGAAGCTGCTCGCCTTCCGCGACGAGCGCCACTGGAACGATCTCGACGCCGTCCACGTCAACCGCTACCTCGATGATCTCATCGGTGGGGATCTCACGGCGAAGGACTTCCGCACCTGGCATGCCACGGTGCTCGCCGCAGCCGCGCTGGCGATGTCCGATGAGCCCGGCGACACCACAGCGTCGCGAACCCGAGCGGTGCGTGAGGCGGTGAAGGAGGTCGCCGAGTACCTCGGCAACACGCCGACGATCGCCCGCAACTCCTACATCGATCCAAGGGTGATCGACCGGTACGAGGAGGGTGTCACGATCCGCGACGTCGCCGAGCGCTCGCATCGCTCCCCCGCTCGCCGCCAGGCAGACCTCGAGACGGCCGTGCGCAAGCTGCTCGAGGCATGATCGGACGGTTTCGTTCTCCCAGAGCAGGGGTATGACCCCTCCGGGTCGCATTGGCGCGTCCCCGTGACCCCATTTGAAAGGGAAGCACCACCAATGAATGCAACGATCCTGTGGATCATTGCTGCGATCCTCGTGATCGTGGGCATCGTCCAGCTGTTCCAGGAGCAGATCATCCTCGGCATCGTGCTGATCGCACTCGGACTTCTCGTCGGTCCCGGTGGTGTCAGCATCTTCAGCAGGCGGCACTGACGCACGCCTCGATCCTTATGCTTAGAGAGAGCGACAAACGAAGGAGCGCACCATGAGTAGTGGCAACACCGACGAGACCAAGGGCCGGATCAAGGAAGCCGCAGGCGACCTGACCGACAACGACCGACTCCGCAGGGAGGGCAAGGTCGACCAGGCGAGCGGTGGCCTGAAGGGCTTCATCGACAAGATCAAGAACGCCATCAACCGTCGCTGAGACACCGCGCACAGCGCGAACGGGCCGGTCGCCACCGTGCGGCCGGCCTGTTACGTTTTCATCCCGGGCGGTCAGGGGGACGGCTCCGACAGGAGGAGCAGGTCATGAGTGCACGCGTGGTTCACTTCGAGGTGCCGTTCGACGACCCCGAGCGGGCGCTCGGCTTCTATCGGGAGGTGTTCGACTGGCAGATCAAGCCGATGCCCGAGATGGGGTACAACATCGTCGCCACGGGTCCCGCCGGCGACGACGGGATGCCGAACGAGCCCGGCTACATCGGTGGCGGGATGATGCAGCGTCTCGAGCACGTGGCGACACCCGTGATCGTCCTCGACGTCGACGACATCGACGCCACACTGGCCGACGTCGAGGCACACGGTGGCTCCACGGTCGAGCCGAAGTCGGCCGTCGGTGACATGGGCTTCGCCGCCTACTTCAAGGACTCCGAGGGCAACCTCATGGGTCTGTGGCAGATGGCCGGCTGAGATTCTCCGCCATCCAGGCGACGCCGTACTCGACGACGTCACCCGCCTCGATGAGCTTGCTCGTCGCGCCGCCGACCTTTCCAACGGACGCCCTGCCGGTCGCGAGATAGCTGCGCACGATGACGGCGAAAGTAGTCCTCGCCGGGATGGTCGACACGACCTCGTCGCTCACTGGTAGGAGATGTACACGGGAGACGGCCGCAGGGCTGCCGTGTCAGCCGGCGAGCGCATCGGTGAGTCCTCGTCGTAGAAGTTCTTCCAACCGAAGCGCATTCCGTCGGGACCCCCCGTCGTGACGGCACGCCATGTGTCGAGCTTGGCGGGCTGCGAACCGAGGCCGTCCATCTGCACCACAAGGGCGAGCTCGGGATGGGTCTGGATCTCGTCGCGGTCGGGAAGCATGTCGAGTCTGAACTGGTGCAGCACGAACAGCTTCTGGGGTAACGAGTGCCGGCGGGTCAGATCGGCCAACCACGACGCCACGCTGTTCACCTCGTCGGCAGATACCTGCCCGATGTCTTGCATATGGCGCTCTCCCGGAGCCAGCCGCCACTCTGGATCGAGCGCCAAGCCGACGTGCGGTTGGACCAGGAACTCCTCGTACAGCTTGGCCTGAGTGAGGAAGTCGGTGAACCCGGGCTGCAGGTCGAGGACGACGTAGAAGCCCGCCGCTGCCGCTGCGTCGACCCACGGCCGGATGTGGTCGTGCGAGCTCTCCAGCGAGTAGTCACCGTCAGGCCCTGGCTCGGACGACGCCACGGTCGTGATGATCTGGAACGTGGGGATCACCGGGTCGCCGCCGACGCCGTTGTAGTCGGCGGCGACAGCGCTGGCCCGTTCGACGGCGGCGTCAACGGACTGTTCACCGAGCACGCCGAGGTTCGGGTCACCGGGATGGCCATAGATTGCCACCAGCCGACGACCCGGGAACAGCTCGTGACCTCCGCCGGGTAACGCATGGCGA
>JALZNU010000434.1 GCA_030857495.1 Actinomycetota bacterium
TCTGCTCCCCCACCCGGGCGACAGAACGCCACAGCACAACGGAACGTCGCCCCGCGGCGGTCGTCGGGCACATCGACGAGCTGCTCCAACAGGAGTCGGTTGTTCGCCGCATCGTCCTTGGCAGCACCACCCCACCGGGCCGACAACACTCCCGGCATGCCGTTCAGGGCATCGACGCACAGCCCGCTGTCGTCGGCCAGCGACGGCAACCCGATCGCCGCGAGGCCAGCCCGTGCCTTGATGAGAGCGTTGCCCTCGAACGTCGGCTCGGTCTCCGCCGGTTCGTCGTACGCCGTGACGTCGTCGAGCCCGAGCACCTCGGACCCTGGGACGGCGGCGGCGAGGATGCGCCGGAGCTCCTCGATCTTGTGGGGGTTGCGAGAGGCCAGGAAGAGCTGGCTCACGGCGCGAGCGAGGCCTGCTGGATGCGAGTCAACTCGGCGCATCCCCTCGTGGCGAGATCAAGCAGGGCGTCGAGCTCGCCACGTCCGAAGACGGCACCCTCAGCCGTACCCTGCACCTCGACGAAGGCGCCGTCGCCGGTCATGACGACGTTCATGTCGGTCTCCGCACGCACATCCTCCTCGTAGGGCAGGTCGAGGCGGGGCTCGCCGTCGATGATGCCGACGCTGACTGCCGCAACAGAGCCGGTCAGCGGCTCGCCGGCCAGTGCACCCTTGGCCCGCAGGTGCGCGACGGCGTCGGCGAGGGCGACGTACGCGCCGGTGATCGCGGCCGTCCTGGTGCCCCCGTCGGCCTGAAGCACGTCGCAGTCGAGCACGACCGTGTTCTCTCCGAGCGCCTTGTAGTCGATGACGGCCCGCAGTGAGCGCCCGATGAGGCGCGAGATCTCGTGGGTGCGGCCGCCGATGCGGCCCTTGACCGACTCGCGGTCCGAGCGGGTGTGTGTCGAGCTCGGCAGCATGGCGTACTCCGCCGTCACCCAGCCGAGACCGCTGCCTTTGCGCCACCGCGGTACGCCGGTCGACGCACTCGCTGCGCACAGCACCCGGGTCCGCCCGAACTCCACCAGCACCGAGCCGGCTGCATGGTCGAGCCAGCCGCGGTCGATCGTGATCGGGCGAAGCTCGTCGGGGGCGCGTCCGTCAGGTCGAGTCATGATGGCAGCGACCCTATCGGCCGGCACGCATCGTGGATTCGTCAGGCCGACGGCGGGGAAGCTGAGCGCGACCCAGCCGGACGAACCCGAGGTCAGAGCGCTCCTGTTCACCTGCGCCTGGCATGCTCACGCCATGGCAGACGTCTGCAACAAGACCAAGCGCACGTATGACGTCGGCCCCGATCCCGAGCTGCCCGACCTGACCGGAGGCCGCGTCACGACGGTTGCCGTGTCGGACGTCGCTGAGCTGCAGGCGACGTACTTCGACACCAACGACCTCGCCCTGGCTGCGGCAGAGATCTCGCTCCGCAGCCGCGCAGGAGACTCCGACCCGGGTTGGCACTTGGCGCTGCCCGTGGGCGAGGACGCCGAGGTGGAGATCCGGCGCGCACCGGGTCGCGGGGTCCGTGTCCCCGTCGCGTTGACGAGGCTGCTGACGGCCGTCACCACCGGTAGCGCATTGTCCGCGAGGGTCGCGATGTCCACCACCCGAACTTCGCGCCACCTCAACGGAGCCGACGGCACTGTCGTGGCCACTGTCCACGACGACCTGGTCACGGCAACGGAGCCCGACGGCACACCGGTGCAGCTGCGTCAGGTGGAGGTCGAGGTCGTCGACGGGGATCGGGCCCTGCTCGACCAGATCCATCGGGCCCTCACCGAGGTTGGGATGCATCGATCCTCGTGGGCGTCGAAGCTGCAGCGGGCGCTCAAAGATGTCGACCCGGCCGGGCAGCGGCTCAACCCGGAGCCGGCGCTGTCGAAGGAGACCGCAGGCGCGACCCTGCATCGCTATCTCGTCGAGCAGCGCCGCGCCCTTACGCGGGCCGACCTCGCGGTCCGCACGATGTCGGCGAGCGTCCATGACGTGCGTGTGGCCGCTCGACGACTCCGTGCGGCGCTCACTGTGTACCGGCGGCTCCTGGACGCCGACAGGGCGCGCCACCTGCAAGGAGAGCTCAAGTGGATCGGACGGGAGCTCAGCGACCTCCGTGACGCCGAGGTCGCCGGGGAAGCGCTGTTCGCAGCACTCGACGACGAGCCCGATCTCGGCGCAGCCGACTCCGCACGCGGCCTCGTCCAGCGAGAGCTCACAGCAATCGAGCAACCGGCAAGCGCGGCAGCCGAGACTGCCCTCG
>JALZNU010000435.1 GCA_030857495.1 Actinomycetota bacterium
GACCCGCCACGACCACTCCGCCGGCCGAACGTGCGGCGAGGCGCTGGTACGCCGACTCGACCTCGGCGACCCAGTCGGCCCAGCGCGTGGTCAGCATGTCCTCCACCGTGGTGCCGTGTCCCGGCAATCGCGGCAGCTCGACGTGGTAGCCGGCGGAGGCGAACGCCTCGGCCAGCTCGCGCATCGACGACGGGTTGCCCGTGAAGCCGTGCAGCACGAGTACGCCGCAGTCGCCGTCGCCGCCGTGCGAGAAGGGCTCGGCGCCGGCGATCACCTCCGGCGCGTCCGGCACGTTCGGCGCCGTCGACATGTCATCTGCGGTCATGGCGATGGTCTAGCGCACGGCACGCACGGCGCGAGCGATCTCGCCCCACCGACCGGCGACCCTCGGATCCTCGCGGATGCCGTCCGCTGCGAGGTACATGACGACGCGGGTGGCGACGCCGCGGTAGCGCTCGACGAGGCGATCGGCCAGCTCGTCCCACGGCGCGATGACGGCGAAGTGGTCCAGCATCTCGTCCGTGATGGTCGCTGCGACACCGCCGAGGTCACCGGCCTTCAGCCGGCGGTTCAGCTCGGCTGATGTACCCGGATAGCCGAGGTCGTCGAACTGGAAGGCGTAGTTCGCCGTAGACCCGTAGAACCCGATCTGCGTCTTTGCCGTCCGCACCATCGCCGCCCGCTCCTCGGGCGTATCGCCCGGGACGGCGAACACGGGGACGATGAGGTCGACGTCGTCGGTCGACCGGCCAGCCCGGGCGGCACCGTCGGCGACGCCGGTCAGCAGGCGTTGACGCAGATAGTGCATCGAGTGCAGCGGGTGGACGTGGACGCCGTCGGCGAGCTCGCCGGCGAGCCGGCACATGTACGGCCCGACGGCCGAGATGTCGACCTTGACGTCACTCCACTCGTGACGCCGGGGCGCCCACTGCGCCGGCAGCAGGCTGAGGTCGTAGTAGGGACCCTCATGGTGCAGCGGCTCGTCACCACGGAACGCACGGAGGCACGCCTTGA
Organism: Actinomycetota bacterium; assembly: GCA_030857495.1. Taxonomy (GTDB): domain Bacteria; phylum Actinomycetota; class Acidimicrobiia; order Acidimicrobiales; family Ilumatobacteraceae; genus JACDHN01. The sequence goes on from JALZNU010000435.1 coordinate 1,015, forward strand.
CCGCAGCGACGTAGTCCCGCAGCCGAGGACCCGGCGGGTTGAACTCGGCGCCGTAGCGCCGCTTGACGTGGGCGCGCACCTGGCTGCCGAGACCGAGACGGAACTTGCCCCGGGTGTTCTCGGCGAGCTCCCACGCCTGCGAGGCGGCGATCATCGGGCTGCGCGGGAACGCGACCGCGATGCCCGTGCAGAACTGCAGCGTTGGTGCGGCCAACGACGCGGCCGTGATCTGGCCCCATGGCGTCTGGCTCGTCTCGGTGAACAGCATCCCCGAGAAGCCGGCAGCCTCGATTGTGCGCGCCAGCTCGGCCGTCTCGGCCCACCCGGCCGTCGGTGCCATCAGGTCGAACTCCATCGCGCCAGAGTGCCGATCGCTACTCGGGCACCGTGAAGCGCTCGAAGAAGTCCCACATCGTGTCCGTGGCGGCGAAGCTCTGCGTCGTCGGACCGATGATCGACTCGATCTGGCTGCTGAACTCGCTCCCCGGCCACGAGTGGCCGCCGCCCTCGACGATCACGAACTCCGTGTCGGCTCCGACAGGGCAGTCCCACACGCGCCGGATGACGTCCTGCGCCATGCGGCGATCCTCGTACGACTCGTCGCAGCCGTTGCGTGCGGCCCACTCGACCATCGTCTGCGGGTACCCAGGGCCGGTGGGGTCGACGGGCGGCAGCGTGCTCGGCGGTGCCTGTGCGTCGCCGCCCGGCAGACGGCTGGCGTCGACGCCACCGTTGAACAGCAGGATCGGATCGGCCGTGCCGTGGATCGCGTAGACGGGCATTGGACGCTCGAGCGTCTCGCACGCCACGGTTGCGCCGGCGACGGGCGCGACGGCTGCGACGCGGTCGGGCAGCGCACACGCGATCGCCGATGACATGAAGGCACCGTTCGACAAGCCCGTCGCGTAGACGCGTGACGTGTCGATGCAGAGATCGCGCTCGAGGCGGTCGAGCAGCCGGGTCACGTAGGCGAGATCGTCGTTCGCCGCGGGATCGATGCCGGTGTCCCAACGCACGGGCTCCTGGGTGCCGTTCGGCAGGGCGACGACGAACCCTCGCTGCGCCGCAGCCGGCGCCATCTCGCTCATCATCGTGTGGATCTGCGCACCTTCGCTGAAGCCGTGGAAGTCGAGCACCAACGGCATCGGCGTCTCGCCGTCGTGCGACTCGGGGACGGTGAGCAGGTACCAGCGCTCGGCGCCCCGCACCGACAACTCGTTGCGCTGCCACTCGACGGCACGCGCC
>JALZNU010000436.1 GCA_030857495.1 Actinomycetota bacterium
CCTCGCGAACAGCGCAGGCGTCACCATGTTGACGCGCTGATCAGTCGTCTGCGCCGAGAGGATCGTCGCCGCCAGCAGCTCGAACGGGTTGCGGTGATCCAGCTCGCAGATGGCGTCGGGGTACTCCTCCGCCAGACGGCGGTTGGTCTCGCGCGCACGTCCCTTCGGGCTGCGGGGGCGGATCATCGACTCGCAGGCTACGGCGGCGCGGGTGTCGTACCCTTCCCGGCATGATCGCTGTCGAGGTCGTCGACGCCCCCGGGAACGGCATCGCCGACGATGTGCTCGATCTCGCAGCGCGCAGCGCCACGGTCGACGGCTACACGTTCCTGTCCGATCACCTGCGGCTCGACCTGACCACCGATGACGGGCCCCCACTCGTCGCTCGCGCAGTCGACGACGGCACCCTCGTCGCCTACGCGCAGGCCTCGACGGCGCACAGCGGCTGGATCGTGGAAAGTACCGTCGACCCCGCCTTGCGGCGCCAGGACGCGTCACTGCACGAGCGCCTGCTGCGCGCCCTCCTCGACCGCCTCGCGCATGACGACCCAGGCGCCGCGGTCACGTGGTGGATCCACGATGCCGGTGACGCCGAGGCGGCGCTCGCGGTGTCACTCGGGTTGACGTTCGACCGCGAGCTGCTGCAGATGAGTCGATCGCTGCCCGTCGAGCGCACCTCGTCGGTTGCGACGCGCGACTTCGAGATCGGGCGCGACGAGCAGGCGGTGCTCGACGTCAACAACCGCGCGTTCGCATCCCACAGCGAACAGAGCGGCTGGACGATCGACACGATGGCGCAGCGAGAACGCGAGTCGTGGTTCGACGCGCACGGTCTGCGGCTCCACGAGCGCGACGGCCGACTCGCCGCGTTCTGTTGGACCAAGCTCCATCGCGACGCGTCGGGTGAGCGCGACGAGGCAGGTGAGATCTACGTCATCGCCGTCGATCCCGACTTCCAGGGGCTCGGTCTCGGCAGCGAGCTCACCGTCGCCGGACTGGAGTCGATCCACGCCCGTGGCGTGACGTCGGCGTTCCTCTACGTCGACGCGGCCAACACTGCCGTGGCGATGTACGAGCGGCTCGGCTTCGATGTCAGTCGCCGCGACCGCGCCTGTTCCGCCATCCTTGGTGGCGATGACCGTCACTGACGACACCCTCCCCCGCTGGGATGTCAGCGATCTCCACGAGTCGCTCGATGCCCGCACGTTCACCTCCGCCGTCGAATCGTTCGAAGCGACGATCGGGCGGCTTTGCGCCCTGTTCGACGAGCGTGACATCCGCGGCACCGAGCCGCGACCCGTGGATGGTCGCGACGCAGAGAACGCCGACGAGGTCATCGCCGCTTTCAACGAGGCGTCGCTGGCCGGCGAGCTGCTGAGCGCGTATGTGTACGCAACGGTGAGCACGAACAGCCGTGACGCCACCGCACAGGCAGCGATGTCGGAGCTGACCGTGCTGTCGGCTCGGCTGTCGCCGCTCCTCTCACGGCTCGCCGAGTGGGTCGCCTCGCTCGGGGCCGAGGCGTTGGGCGCGGTCAGCGACGCCGCCGCCGAGCACGGCGGCCCACTGCTGCGGCTCGCCGAGCGTGCCCGGCACCAGATGACAGAGGACGAGGAGCACCTATACGCCGAGCTCGCCACCACGGCGAGCGCCTCGTGGAAGCGCCTCCACGCCGACTTGACGTCGCAGTTGAGCGGCGACGTCGAGTTGCCCGGCGGTACGCAGCGGCTCCCGATGCCGGCGATCCGCGGTCTCGCCACCGATCCCGATCCGATCGTGCGACGTGGCGCCTACGAGGCCGAACTGGCCACGTGGCCCCAGGTCGCCGTCCCGTGCGCGGCGGCGCTCAACTCGATCAAGGGCGAGGCGAACACCGTCAACCGGCGACGCGGCTGGCCGAGCCCGCTCGACGCGTCGCTGTTCGCCAACAGCGTGGGCCGGCCGACGTTCGAGGCGATGCAATCCGCCGTCGCGGCTGCGCTGCCGGACTTGCGAGCGTGGATGCGGACGAAGGCGCGGTTGCACGGACACGACGGTGCGTTGCCCTGGTGGGATCTGTTCGCGCCGGCGCCTGGAGGTGACGCGACGGTCTCGTGGTTCGACGGTGTCCGCCAGATCCGGGGTGCATTCGGTGCCTACAGCCAACCGCTCGGCGCGCTCGTCGACCGTGCCCTCGACGAGCGCTGGATCGACGCCGACGTGCGCGACGGCAAGGTCGGCGGCGCCTTCTGCATGCCGTTCCTCGACGACCGGTCAC
>JALZNU010000437.1 GCA_030857495.1 Actinomycetota bacterium
TCCCGGCGCAACACGGAGCGAGCCGTCTGGACGTCCTCGTTCGCCTGGGTCACCGCGGCCGTGATCTGGTGGCGGCGACAGCTCGCCAACGCGTGGGGACCACCTCCCACGGCCGGCCTCCCGCTGTTCGCTATCGCCGGCGCAGCGATGATCCTCACCAAGTTCCACACCGCGAGGCAACCGGCATGATCGCGATCGTCACCGACTCCGCATCGATGCTCCCCGACGACCTCCGCCGCCGCTACGACGTCTCAGTCGTCCCGCTGACGATCACCCTCGATGGCACCGAGTTCGCCGAGGGCCACGGGCCGTCGAACGCCGAGTTCTACGACCGCCTGGCCGCCGGTGCGACGGTCTCGACGTCCGCGCCGTCGCCCGGCGCCTTCGCCGAGAGTTACCACGATCGCGCGCAGCGCGGTGCCACCGCGGTGCTCTCGATCCACACAGGCTCCAACTACTCCGCCACCGTCGCCGCCGCCACCCTCGCCGCCGCCCTCATCGACATCGACGTCCACATCGTCGATACGGGCGTCGCCTCGTTCCCGGTGTCGCTGTGTGTGTGGGCGGCGGCCGCCAGCCTCGCCGAGGGTGCGACGTCGAGCGGTGCAGCCACCGCGGCGCGGACGACCGCAGCCGCGGCAGGCAGCCTGTTCGTCGTCGGCGCTCCGGACGTCGCGCGGCGCGGCGGACGCTTCGGTGCTGTCGACGGCGAGCTCACGCCGACCACCGTCCTCGAGCTTGCCGACGGCAAAATTCGCGAGCACCGGCAGACGCCCAGCCTCCACGACGCGATCGAGCTGATGGTCGACCACACCCGCGAACTCGCCGGGCGCATCACGATCCGCGTCGGCGTCGGGCACGCGATGCGCCGCGACGCCGCGCAGCACCTCCTCGACCGGCTGACCGGTACGCCGGGGATCCACGGGATCACTCGGTACGAGGTCGGCCCCTCCGTCGGCGCCCACACCGGGCCCGGGACGCTCGGCGTCGTGTACGCACCCGCCTGAACGCCGCGCCGCGCCGGTCCGGGTGGCGCGTCCTCGCGCTCACCCTCTCATCCGGGCGCTCGCGCTCCGGACGCCCGGGCGCGCTTCCAGGCGTGAAGGACGCTGGCTGCGATATGGCTCATGCGGCGCGTCTCGGCCAGGTCGCGCTCGTCGGCGAGACGCCCAGCCAGCGCGCGGGTGGCAAACCGACCTCGTGGCCTTCTTGCACCCGCCCGCCCTCCGGATCGAACGCCATCTCGCCGGGGCGACCACATACAGCGTGCGTATGGGGCGCAGCATGTTGGGGTTACGAATTTGCGATCTCGTTCAGATGCCGCAGCGAGTTGTCGAGGTGGTCGGGACTGAACGGTGGGAACTGGATGTGTTCGCGCAGCGACTGCGGAACGGCCGACCAGTCGTACGAGAGCGTCACGGTGGTCCGTGACGGGCCAGTCGCCGCAAGGTCATAACGCCACACCCAACCACCGAACTCCAGCTCGCCGGTCTCCGCAGACACCTGACCCGGCTGCCAGGCGATCGCCTGAGGGGGATCGAAGACCACCACCTTGTTGGCCATCTCGTAGTGCTTGTCCGGATGGTTGTCGTGATACATGGCCATACGAAAGACTTGGCCAGCTTCCGTCAGCGGCGTCGCGTCGAGGGACTCACGAACCCAACCCGTGCCGTCGACGGCGGCGTGCGAAGTCGGGTCGGCCAACACCTCGAAGACGGCATCTGGGGACGATTCGATCGTCGTCGTGGCGTTGATCTGCTCTGGTTCCATGTTGGTGCTGACGATGCCGGCTGGCAATACTCATCGCCCGGCCACCCCTCGGTCCCACCAGTCGAGCACCCGGAGCGCGCGGAGAGTGCTCCACCGACTCGGCGTTCCGACGCCGTCCTCGAGGTCGAAGTGGACGCGACCCGGATGGATGCGGTCGAGCAGCCACCGGCCGTCGGCCTGCTGCTTGGCCCGCACGTGCTCGACGGCCTCCGCCATCCGGGGATCCGGCTCCGCGCCCGCGCCACGGAAGTAGTCGAGTGCGCGCAGCACGTCGTGGTGCCAGTAGTACGGGAACGCGAAGTCCAGATACGCCGGATTGACGACCTCGCCCGTGCTCTTGCGACGGAACAGACGGCGCTCGAGCAGGTACTGCTCCCCGCCGCGGCGGGCCTCGATCACTGCGGCGGAGCCGCCGGTCACACGCTCGAACTCGAGCAGCCCGTCGAGCACCGTGATCGTCGTGTCGAACGAGGAGCGCACCG
>JALZNU010000082.1 GCA_030857495.1 Actinomycetota bacterium
GAGGTGTCCGCCGGCATCGACGCGCTGATCGTCGACGACGACAGCCTGGCGCATCCGGCGATGGTTGCGAGAGCTCGGGAACTGCGCGCTGCCGCGCTCGACGGCGGCCATGAAAACGTCGACAGCCGCGCGCTGCGATCGCTCGTCGCTGACCTTTCCGGCGTGATCGCGGCGACACGCCGGCGGGACGTGACGAGACGGATCGACGAGGTCAGTCGACCATCGCCGTCGACGTGAGCGTGATCGCGTCCCCTTCGTCGCGCAGGTGGAAGCGCACCTGCTGCACCTCACCGCGGGTGCGTGACCAGACCCCGTCCACGGTGAAGTCGTCGGTGTCGCCGTCTGGCATCGGGCCGAGCTCGATCAGCACGCCATGGCCGCGCACCACCTCGACCGTTCCGTCGTCGAGAAACACCTCGTCGGCGTCGTCGGCGAACCGCAGGTCGATGTCGCGGTGGACGAGCTTCGCCACCTCCGCCTGGACCCCGGGATCGATCGACTCGCCGTCGAGACCGACGGCATAGACGACGGGCCGGTCGTCGCCGGCACGTGGACCGCGGTCGAACGCTCCGTCCGGTGCGGCGACCTCTCGCACGACCTGCGCGTAGCTGGCGACCGCACGATCGTCGCGGGCGCGTTGGGCGTCGTCGCGACAGCCGACGAGGGCAATCACCGTGAGACCCGTCGCCACGATCGCCCCCGTCCGCATGCCGTGACGCTACGCCATCGATCGCACCCGTGGAAGGCGCTTGGCGTGACCTAACCTGCTGGTCGTGGCGTGGCTGGTGAGCGACGGGCGCGTGCTTGCGTCGGCCGAACTGGCGGATACGCATCGAGCACGGCGCAAGGGGCTGCTCGGACTCGACGAGTTGGACGGAGCCCTCGTCCTGCGCCCGTGCCGCTGGGTGCACACCCTCGGCATGCGGTTCAAGCTCGACGTCGCCTACCTCGACGTCGACGGCGTCGTCGTCAAGACGGTACAGATGGCTCGCTGCCGGATGGGCGTCCCCGTGCCACGAGCGAGGCTCGTGATCGAGGCGAAGGCGGGCGCGTTCGCACGGTGGGGGCTGCGCGTCGGCGACGTCGTCGAGATCCGCGCCGGCGATGGCGTCGACGGGACGGCGTGACGGACGGCGACCGGCGCGACGGGGCGCTCGTGCTCGTGGCCACGCCGATCGGCAACCTCGGCGACCTCTCCCCCCGAGCCGTGGCCACGATGGCCGCGGCGGCACTCGTGTGCGCTGAGGACAGCCGGCGTGTCGCGAAGCTGTTCGCCCACGCCGGCATCGCCAAGGTGCCCGTCGTCGTGACGAACGAGCACACCGAACTGTCGCGCATCCCGACCGTGCTCGCCACGCTCGCCGACGGCGGCGACGTCGTGCTCGTGAGCGACGCCGGCACCCCGGGGGTCAGTGATCCGGGTCACCGACTCGTGTCGGCGGTGCTCGACGCCGGCTACGCCGTCTCGATCGTTCCCGGTCCCGTCGCCGCCGTGTCCGCGCTCGTGATCTCCGGGCTGCCGTCGGCGCGCTTCGTCGTCGAGGGCTTCCTGCCCCGTTCCGGGCGCGTCCGCGCCCGCCGGCTCGACGAGCTCGCGATCGAACGCCGCACCATCGTGCTCTACGAGGCACCACACCGGATCGTGCGAACGCTGAAGGACCTCACAGCGGTGTGCGGACCGGATCGTCCCGTCACGATCGTGCGAGAGCTGACGAAGCGGTTCGAGGAGGTGGTGCGTTCGACGCTCGGCTCGATCGATGTCGGTGAGCCGAGAGGCGAGTACGTCGTCGTGCTCGGGGGCGCAATCGACGACGAGGCGCCGCCCGACGACGACACCATCCGCGAGGCCGTCCGCGTCCAGCTCGATGCCGGCGCCGGCACGAACGACGCGGCGAGCACGGTGGCCAAGACCCTCGGCATCCCGAAGCGGCAGGCCTACTCGATCGCCCTCGGTACCCTCCGTAGCGACCATGACTGAGCAGTACCGCGGCGCCTAGCAAGGTTCTTAGATGAGCGAATACGTCCGCTTCGCCAGCACCGGTCCGAGCGCAGCCTTCTTCGACCTCGACCGCACGTTGATCGCCGGCTCGTCGGCGTTCGTCCTCGGCCTGGCCGCGCGTCGGGCAGGCATGGTCCCCACGCGTCGGTTCGTCGCCGACGCCGCGGGCGCTGCGGCGTTCAAGCTGCGCGGTTCCACCGACCTCACGAGCGACGCCGTTCGCGACCGGGTGCTCGGCGCTGTCGCCGGGGTGCGCCACGACGACCTCGTGGCGCTCAACGCCGAGGTGCTGCCACGGCTCCTCGCCAAGGTCCGGCCCGAGGCCCGCCGGTTGCTCGACCTGCACCGTCACGCCGGGCGGAACACGTACATCGTGTCGGCGGCGCCCGTCGAGCTCGTCGAACCGCTCGCCCACTCGCTCGGCATGACGGCCGGCATCGGGACACGCAGCGAGCTGGTCGACGGCGTGTACACCGGCCGGCTGTCGGGGCCGTTCTGCTACGGACCGGGCAAGGTGACCGCCATGGAGGAGATCGCCCGGTGGGACGGCCTCGATCTCGGACAGTGCTACGCCTACAGCGACTCATCGAGCGATCTGCCGATGCTGCGTGCCGTCGGCCACCCCGTCGTCGTCAACCCCGACGGACGGCTCGAGCGCGAGGCTCGCTCCAACGGCTGGCCCGTTGTGCACTTCAGCCAGCGAACGCGCGTCGTCGTGCGCAGGACCGCCTCCGCAGTCGCCGCCACGGCGGTGGCCGGCGCATCGTTCTTCGCCGGCACCCGGTACTCGTCGGTGCGACGCGGCGGCGGACTCGTCCGCCTCCTCCGCCACTGATCGCGAGCGCGATCGGCGCTCAGGGGCGCGGGTAGAGCGAGAGCTGGCGGCTCTGGGCGACGAGCGTGCCGCTGTCGTCCCACAGTTCGCCGTCCTCGTCGAGCAGCCCGCCGCTGATGAAGCGGCTGCGGAACACGCAGCGCAACGGCCCTGGCACGGGCACGGCACGAACATGCACGGTCAGCTCGATCGTCGGCACCCACGCAACCGCGAGACCGGAGTTGAAGATCGGTGGTGCGAACGCATCGGCCGCGAGGAGAAGGGCCAGCTCGTCGACGGGCCCGCCATCGGCGAACGCGAACGAGCCGACGATCTCGGCGTGACCCGGCGGCTCGCTGCGGCGGAACCCGTCGTCGCCGGGCCGCAGTGTGACGTCGAGGCGTTCGTTCATCGACGGGAACGGGGGCTCGTCGGGTCGGGCAGGTTGCGCGGCGGGCACTGACGACGTGGTGATCTGTGGCGGATCACCATCCACGCGGCGCACGGCGTTGTCGTCGGCGACGCCGAACGTGCCGAGCACGGCGAGCATCGGTCTGCCGTCTCTCACGAGCGTGGCGCGCACGGTGGCGAGGCGGCGACCGGCGCGGACGACGACGATGTCGACCTCGGCCGGGCCTGGTCGCACGGGCGTGAGGAAATGACCCGTCACGGTCAGCGGCGGGCGATCGACGGCGTCCGCCATCGCCGTACCGGCGAGTGCGAGGAGGTACCCGCCATTGCTGATCTCGCCGATCTCCCAGCCCGGACGGACGTCCGCACGGTATCGCAGCGACATTCCCGAGGAGGGCTCGCTGCCGGCGGGCGCGTCGTCTCCGAGTCGTTCGACGGACGTGTCGCGTTGGAACTCGCTCAGCACGCCGGGACGTTACCGAGCGACCCCGTGTTGCCGCCGATCGGTAGCGTCGACCTGGTGAGCCGCTTCTACGTGACCACACCGATCTACTACGTCAACGACGCGCCCCACGTCGGGCACGCCTACACGACAGTGACTGCCGACGCGCTCGCGCGCTGGCACCGGCTCGCCGGCGACGAGACGTACTTCGTCACCGGCACCGACGAATACGGCCTCAAGGTGGCGCAGTCGGCGCAGGAAGCGGGCGTCACGCCTCAGCAGCAGGCGGACACGAACGCAGCGAAGTTCCACGAGGCGTGGGACCTGCTCGACATCAGCGCCGACGACTTCATCCGCACCACCGAGCCGCGTCACCACGTCGCGACGCAGGCGCTGCTGTCGAGGATCCACGAGCGGGGCGACATCGAGCTCGACACGTACGAGGGCCCGTACTGCGTGTCGTGCGAGGCGTACTACCAAGAGAGCGAGCTCGTCGACGGCAACTGCCCGATCCACCACCGACCCGTGATGCTGCTTGCCGAGGAGAACTACTTCTTCCGCCTCAGCCGTTATCAGCAGCGGCTCATCGACTGGATCGAGAGCGACCCCGCCGTCATCCAGCCGGAGTCGAAGCGCAACGAGGTGCTCGGCTTCCTTCGTCAGGGTCTCGATGACGTTTCGATCACGCGCACGTCGCTCGACTGGGGTGTGCCCGTGCCGTGGGCGCCGGGTCACGTGTTCTATGTCTGGTACGACGCGTTGATCAACTACGCAACGGCCGTCGGCTTCGGCGCCGACGACGAGCGGTTCGCGACCTGGTGGCCCGCCGTGCACCACCTCATCGGCAAGGAGATCATCCGCTTCCACTGCGTGTACTGGCCGGCAATGCTGATGGCTGCGGGCGAGGCGCCGCCGCATCGCGTCCACGTGCACGGGTGGCTGCTGCTCGGCGGCGAGAAGCTGTCGAAAACGGTGCACGGACCGGCGACGCTCACCGACATCGCGCCAGCTCGCCTCGTCGACGACTTCGGCGTCGACGGGTTCCGCTACCACTTCCTGCGCGACGCGCCGTTCGGGCCCGACGGCGACTTCAGCTACGAGCGGATGCTCGACCGCTACAACGCCGACCTCGCCAACAACGTCGGCAACCTGCTGTCGCGGGTGGCAACGGTCGTCGCGAAGTCGTGCAACGGCATCGGTCCTGCGCCGCGCCCCGACAGCCCGCTCGCCGCCGTCGCCGCAGCCGTGCTCGCCGACGCCACGGCAGCGTGGGACCGCGTCGAACCGTCGGTCGCACTCGACGCCACGTGGCGCCTCATCCGCGAGACGAACGCCTTTCTCGAGACGAACGAGCCGTGGAAGCTCGAGCCCGGCGACGCGCTCGACGCCGTCATGGGCGATGCCCTCGAGGTGCTGCGCCTCGTCGCCGTGCTCGCCTCACCTGCGATCCCCAACGCCGCCCAGGAGATCTGGCGCCGCATCGGCCTCGACGGCGTCATCACCGACGCCCGCCTCCCCGAGGCCGCCACATGGGCCGGCTACCCCGGCGCCCTCCCAGTGGAAAAAGGCCCACCCCTGTTCCCACGGTTGAAAGGATGACCGGGACGAGGACGACCGAGCCAGGCACGGCGACGAGGGAACCGCCAGCGACGAGTCGCACGCGGCGCGAGGAGAAAGCGAACCGGACGACGAGCCCGCAGGGAAACGGAGAAAGCGAAGCGGACGATCGGGCCCGGCACGGCGGCGAGGGAAGCGCCAGCGACGAGCCGCAAGCGGCGCGAGGAGAAAGCGAAGCGGACGACGAGCCCGCAGCAGGATGGATTGATTCGCACTGTCATCTCGACGGCGAGCGGATCCCCGGCGGCGCGACAGCGGCAATCGCTGCGGCGGTCGACGCCGGTGTCGACACGATGATCTGCGTCGGGTGCGACCGTGCGAGCTCGCTCGCCGGCATCAGGCTCGCAGAGGAGCACTCCGCAGTACACGCCACCGTCGGCCTGCACCCGCACGAAGCGCGCCACGGCGTCGAGTCGGTGGCCGACCTGTTCGCGGCGGCCGGGATCGTGGCCGTCGGAGAGTGCGGACTCGACTTCCACTACGACCACTCGCCTCGCGACGCGCAGCGCACCGCGTTCGCCGAGCAGATCGCAGTCGCCCACGAGCGCTCGCTCCCGCTCGTCATCCACACCCGTGAGGCGTGGGACGAGACGTTCGAGATCCTCGACCGCGAGGGCGTGCCAACGCGCACGATCTTTCACTGCTTCACGGGCGGCGTCGACGAGATGCGGGCATGCGTCGCGCGGTCGGCGTACGTGTCGTTCTCGGGCATCGTGACGTTTCCGAGCGCCGTCGACGTGCAGGCAGCGGCACGCGAGTGCCCGCTCGAACGACTACTTGTCGAGACCGACAGCCCGTTCCTCGCCCCCGCCCCCAACAGGGGCAAGCCCAACTCGCCGGCGTGGGTGCCGCTCGTCGGCGAGGCGATCGCGTCGCTGCGCGGCCTCACCGTCGACGAGGTTCGCACCACGTCGCGGGCGGCCACCCTGGCTGCGTTTGCGGGCCTCGTCGCGTGACCCCGCCACCGGGCACGTCACGCCTGCCGTTATCCTGACGGACCACCCGAACGGAACATGCCGCTGAACAACGACCCCAGAGCCCGTTGGCGACTCACCTTCGCCTGTGCCGTCACCCTCGTCGCGCTCCCAGCGATGTGGTTGCTGAACCAGCGCGACGAGGGCGACGACGCGGTCCCGGCGGACGAGTCGGTCGCGACGACGGCAGCCGCCGGCGACCAACCGACGCAGGGCAGCGTGCCGGCGACGCTCGATCCGCTCAGCCTCGACGAGAGCATCTACCTCGAGGGCGACGGCACCGAGGAACCCGAGGTGCTCGTCAGCGCGGCGGTCCCACAGGCCTCCGCCGGCGAGGTCTTCAGCGCCCGGGCGACGTTCAGTAGCAACTTCACCGGTGCCGGGCTGTGCGTCGGCGGTCCCGGGGAGATCGGCACGGCGATCACCGTCACCAATGTCAACAACAACCGCTCGACGGACTGCGAGCTCGTCGCCGGTAACGACATCATCGATCCGGACCCCGACACCGTGGTGCTCGACAGGGCGACGTACC
>JALZNU010000438.1 GCA_030857495.1 Actinomycetota bacterium
GCTCGTCGCCGCCGGCAACGACACCACCCGATACACGATGGCTGCCGGATTGAAGGCGCTGATAGAGCGGCCCGACCAGCTCGACGAACTGCGCCGGGCGATCGCCGAGGGCAGATCCGATGTGGTGGCGACGGCCGTCGACGAGGTCCTGCGCTGGGGTTCGGTGACGATGCACTTCCGCCGCACCGCGCTCACCGACACCGAGCTCGGCGGCCAGCAGATCCACGCCGGCGACAAGGTCGTGATGTGGTTCATCAGCGCCGACTACGACGACGCGCAGTTCCCGGCCCCGTTCACGTTCGACATCCATCGCGCCCCCAACGCCCACGTCGCGTTCGGGTTGATGAGCCCGCACCTGTGCCTCGGTGCCCAGCTCGCCCGGATGGAGATCAAGATCCTCCTCGAAGAGCTGCTGCCGAAGCTCGCCGACGTGACGTTCGACGGCGAGATCGCCCGCCTCCGCTCCAACTTCATCGCCGGCATCAAACGCCTCCCAATCCACGTCACCCCCACCTGACGCACCGGTCCGGACCGGAGTCACCGCTCCCTCGCTGTGTCAGAGAGCGCGCGCGCTCTGACGCAGGCGCATCCCTCTCCGCAATGGGGGGTTGGTGCACTCCCCCTGTCGTGACGTCGGACACAGGCGGCGGTCGGACGTTGCCTTCAAGCTCACTTGAACTCTTACGCTCATCGGCATGAACGGCATCGACACGTGGATGGCACTGCGCAGCGCGATGCAGGACGACGGACGATCCCGGCGCGACATCAACCGTGAGACGGTCCGCCGGGTCTGGTCCTTCGCCCGCCCTCACCGCAGGACGATCGTCGCCTTCCTCGCTCTCGCCACGGCCGGCGCAGTGCTCGGCGTCGCGACGCCGCTCGTCGCCGGCAGCGCCGTGGACGCCATCGTCGAGGGACGCGGCACGGGCGTCGTGGTCGCCCTCGCAGCGGTGATCGCCGTCATCGCCGTCGTCGATTCGGCCGTCGGGCTGCTCGAACGGTGGAAGTCGTCGCAGCTCGGCGAAGGGCTCATCCTCGACCTGCGGCGCAGGGTGTTCGACCACGTCCAGCGAATGCCGATCGCGTTCTTCACGAGAACCCACACCGGCGCACTCGTCAGCAGGTTGAACAACGACGTGATCGGTGCGCAGCGAGCGTTCACCTCGGCGCTCGCCGGCGTCGTCACGAACGTGATCGCCGTGGCGCTCACCATCGCGGTGATGATGCGGCTCTCGTGGCAGGTGACGCTGCTGGCGGTCGTGCTGCTGCCGATCTTCGTCATCCCGGCGCGTCGCGTCGGCGCCCGTGTCGGGGCGCTCGAGCGCGAGGCAGCGGGGCACAACGCGGCGATGACGTCGCAGATGACCGAGCGCTTCTCGGCACCTGGCGCCACGCTCGTCAAGCTGTTCGGGCGCCCGCGCGTGGAGGCGGACGAGTTCGGGCGGCGTGCCGAGCGGGTCAGCACCATCGGGGTGCGGTCGGCCGTCACCATGCAGGTCTTCATCCAGGCACTGACACTGGTGTCGGGTCTCGCACAGGCGCTGATCTACGGGCTCGGCGGCTACCTCGCGCTCGAGGGCCGGCTCGACGCAGGCACCGTCGTCACGATGGCGTTGCTGCTCAACCGGCTCTACGCGCCGCTGACGGCGCTGGCGACGGCGAGGCTCGACGTCGTCACGGCGCTCGTCAGCTTCGAGCGGGTCTTCGAGGTGCTCGACGTCGAACCACTGATCGTCGAGCGCACCGACGCCCGCCGGGTGCCCGCCGGCTCTGCGTCGATCGAGCTCTCGGGCGTTTCGTTCACGTACCCGTCCGCCGAGGACGTCTCACTCGCATCACTGGAAGAGGTCGCCGTGCTCGACCAACGCGTCGGCGAGCAGGTGCTGCACGACGTGTCGTTCCGCGTGGAACCCGGGCAGACCGTCGCCCTCGTGGGACCGTCCGGCGCCGGCAAGTCGACGATCGCCTCGCTCGTACCGAGGCTCTACGACGTCAACTCTGGCTCGGTGCGCCTCGGTGGCGTCGACGTGCGGGACCTCACGTTCGATTCGATCCGCGACACGGTCGGCGTCGTCACCCAGGACGGCCACCTGTTCCACGACACGATCCGCGCCAACCTCGCGTATGCAGACCCCGAGGCGACCGACGCCGACATCTGGCGCGCGGTCGAACAAGCGCGACTGGCGAACCTGATCCGGTCGCTGCCCGATCGGTTGGAGACGG
>JALZNU010000439.1 GCA_030857495.1 Actinomycetota bacterium
TCTGGCGGACGATCTGGCCGAACGGCGTGGCGCGTGCCATGAGGTAGTTCTCGTGGCAGCCGTAGCTGTTGCCCTTGCCGTCGGAGTTGTTCTTGTAGACGACGAGCTCGGCGCCGTCGGACAGGATGGAGCGGGCGTACGCCATGCTGCGCCGCACGATCTCCTCTGCGGCCCTGTCGAATCGCACCGCCTCGCGGGCGTCGAGCACCTCAGGCGTCGACATCTCCGGGTGGGCATGATCGACGTAGTAGCGGGCGCCGTTCGTGAGCACGGCGTTGACGAGCGTCGTCTCCACCTCGGGAGCGAGCGCGTCGTCGAGCGTGAACCCACGGGCGTCCGTCGTCGGGTGCTCGTCCTCGAAGTCCCAGGTCACCGCACCGGCCGAGCGATCGCGGGCGATGCCTGCGACGTAGGAGTTGATCAGCTGCGACGACGCCGTCGCGGGGTTGCCCTCGGCGCCGCGGACGACGATCCCGTACTCGGTCTCGATGCCGCAGACCTTGGGCAACGCCATGCGCGAACCCTACCGGCGCTCCGTCCCCGGGGGTGGGCAGTGGAAATTCGGCCAACGGCCGAGCGGACGACTACCAGCAGCCTGCGCACGCCAGCACGCGCGCCGAGGGAAGCGCCAGCGACGAGGCGCACGCGGCGCGAGGAGAAAGCGAAGCGGACGACGAGCCCGCAGCAGTAGGGAAGCGCCAGCGACGAGGCGCACGCGGCGCGAGGAGAAAGCGAGCGCAGCGAGCGGACGACGAGCCCGCGGTATCAGAGGTACTGGCCGGTGGCGACGCGCTCGATGGCGCGGCCGCCAGCGGGACCCTCGTCGCGCTCGTGCGCCACGAGCGTGCGGATGAACACGATCCGCTCGCCCTTCTTGCCCGAGATCTTCGCCCAGTCGTCGGGATTCGTGGTGTTGGGGAGGTCCTCGTGCTCCTTGTACTCCTGCTTGATCGAGGCAACGAGATCCTCGGTCGCCACTCCCCTCGCGCCACCCTGGATCACCCGCTTGATGGCGAGCTTCTTCGCCCGCCGCACGATGTTCTCGATCATCGCCCCCGACGCGAAGTCCTTGTAGTACAGGATCTCCTTGTCGCCGTTCTGGTACGTCACCTCGAGGAAGCGATTGGCGTCGTCGTCGCGATACATCTCCGCGACGGTCGTCTCGATCATCGCCGGCACCGTGTCGTCGAGTGCGATGGGGATCTCGTTCGTCAGGTACTGCGAGAAGATCTGGCGCGCTGCCGCGGCGTCGGGACGCTCGATCTTGATCTTCACGTCGAGGCGGCCGGGTCGCAGGATCGCCGGATCGATGAGGTCTTCGCGGTTCGTCGCTCCGATGACGATGACGTTGCGGAGCCCCTCGACGCCGTCGATCTCGGCGAGCAGCTGCGGCACGATCGTCGACTCCATGTCCGACGAGATGCCAGAGCCGCGGGTGCGGAACATCGAGTCCATCTCGTCGAAGAAGACGATGACAGGCCAGCCCTCTTCGCTCTTCTCGCGTGCCCGCTGGAACACGAGGCGGATTTGGCGCTCGGTCTCGCCGACGTACTTGTTGAGCAGCTCGGGGCCCTTGATGTTGATGAAGTAGCTACGGCCCTTTTCGTCACCCGTTGCTGCGGCGACCTTCTTCGCCAGCGAGTTGGCGACCGCTTTGGCGATGAGCGTCTTGCCGCAGCCCGGCGGCCCGTACAGCAAGATCCCCTTCGGGGCCGGCAGCCGGTGCTCGGCGAACAGCTCCTGGTGTAGATACGGCAGCTCCACGGCGTCCGCGATCTGCTCGATCTGGTTGTCGAGGCCGCCGATGTCGGAGTAGGCGATGTCGGGCACCTCCTCGAGCAGCAGATCCTCCACCTCGGGACGCGGCAGCCGCTCGAGCAACAGGTTGGCTCGCGGGTCGAGGAGCAACGTATCGCCGGCTCGGAGGTGGATGCCCCTGATCGTGTCGGCGAGCTCACAGACGAGCTCCTCGTCGGCTCGGCCGACGACGAGCGCGCGCACGCCGTCGTCGAGCACCTCTTTCACGCTGACCACCTCGCCGATGCCCTCTTGCGAGCGGGCGGCGATGACGTTGAAGCTCTCGTTGAGGACGACCTCTGCGCCGCGCTCGAGTATCTCGATGTCGATGTCCGGGTGGAGCATGACGCGCATCTTGCGGCCCGAGGTGAGCACGTCGACGGTGCCATCGTCGTTCTTGCCGACGACGACGCCGTATGC
>JALZNU010000083.1 GCA_030857495.1 Actinomycetota bacterium
GGCAGGTACTGCTTCTCCTCGTGCTCGTACCCGATGACGTCATGCGGGCAGGCGATGACGCAGCCGGCGCAGCCCGTGCAGAGCCCTGAGTCGATGACTTCGTGGTACAGCTCCAGCCATTGCCCCACCCAACGCCCCGGCGCCTCGGTGGTCGTCGTCGACATAGGACCGAATGTAGTTGTCAGATCGCGTCGACGCCCTCTTCGCCGGTTCGGATGCGCACGAGACGCTCGACACCCGTCACCCACACCTTGCCGTCGCCGATCTTGCCGGTGGCCGCCGCACGCACGAGTGCGTCGACGACGGTGTCGACCATCTCGTCGTCGACGACGATGTCGATCGAGACCTTCGGTACGAAATCGATCTGGTACTCGGCGCCGCGGTAGGTCTCGGTGTGGCCTCCCTGGCGGCCGAAACCCTTCACCTCGGTGATCGTCATGCCGGCGATCCCGGCCGTTTTCATCGCGTCCTTCACGTCGTCCAGCTTGAACGGTTTGACGACCGCCGTGATCAGCTTCATGGAGGCGCACGTTAGGTCGGCGGCGTTTCCACTTCATTGGCGAAACATGAACGCTCTGTTACGTCGCTACTGCGGGCTCGTCGTCCGCTGCGCTTTCTCCTCGCGCCGCGTGTGGCTCGTCGCTGGCGCTTCCCTCGCCACGCCCACCCACGCCGGTTGGTCCGTCTGGTTCATCAACGAGCAGGATGGGGGGCATGGATCTGACGTATCCCACAGAGGCAGAGGCGTTCCGCAGCGAGATCCGTGGCTGGCTGGAGGCGAACCTTCCAGAGGGGTGGTTCGAGCCCGGGTTCTCGATGAGTGACGAGGATCGCTCGCAGTTCAACAAGGAGTGGCCGTCGAAGCTGTTCGAGGGCGGTTGGATCTGTGCCACGTGGCCGAAGGAGTACGGCGGCAAGGGGCTGTCGACGATGGAGGGCGTCGTACTGTCCGAGGAGTTCGCGCGTGCGAAGGCTCCGCTGCGCGCTGACTTCTTCGGCGACACGCTCGTCGGTCCGACCATCCTGCAATGGGGTACAGAGGAGCAGAAGCGCGAGTTTCTCCCCCAGATCCTGAAGGGCGAGATGACGTGGTGCCAGGGCTTCAGTGAGCCGAACTCCGGCTCCGACCTGGCGAGCTTGAAGACCACCGCCGTGCTCGACGGCGACGAGTGGGTCATCAACGGTCAGAAGGTGTGGACGACGCAGGGCCACCACGCCGACTACTGCTTCCTGCTCGTCCGCACGGATGCGGAGGCGCCGAAGCACCAGGGCATCTCGTACCTCCTCGTGCCGATGCGTCAGGACGGCATCGAGGTACGTGGCATCACGCAGCCCGACGGCACGGCTGAGTTCTGCGAGGTCTTCTTCACCGATGCCCGCTGCCCGCACGACAACGTGGTCGGTGGCGTCAACAACGGATGGAAGGTCGCCAACTCGACGTTGGCGTTCGAGCGCGGGATGTCGGCGACCACCGGGTTCCGGCGTTTCGCCGAGGAGCTGCGCGTGCTGACCGAGATGGCACGAGCCAACGGCTCGATCGACGACGCGAGCATCCGGCAGCGGCTTGCGCAGTACCACACGAAGATCGAGATCTTGCGCATCAACGGGCTCCGCTCGCTCACGGCGACGCTCAACGACACGAAGGATCTGTCCATCGCCGCGCTCGGTGCGAGCAACAAGATGTTCTGGTCGGAGATGCACCAGCGAGCGATGGAGCTTGCGCTCGACATCTTCGGGGCCGACTCGATGCTGATCGACACCGGGCCACCGGCGTGGCCGGGCGCGAACCGCGACTCGCGTCGCGACGGCTACCCGGTCAACCCGATGATGTCGTCGTTCTTCTTCTCGCGCTCGGAGACGATCTGGGGCGGCACGAGCCAGATCCAGCGAAACATCGTCGCTGAACGCGTCCTCGGTCTGCCCAAGGAGCCGAAGGCTCCTTCCGGCCGAGCGAGCGCCAGCGTTCCTCGTCCGCTGTGTGAGCGAACCTGACCACCGTCGGTCAGATTCGCTCACAGAAACTGCTGGATCGGCGGCGCGCTCCGTTTCCGAACCGTCCGACCCGCGACTCCTCATTGCAGGTGTGGAACGGCAACACCGAGTGCCATCGCGTTTGCAGTCGACGGTCGAGATTCCGTCGGTCGGGACGCGTGGCGCGCCCCCTCTGCGGAGATGGCTACAGTCCCCGGCGGAGGCGGCGATTCATCGCCCATCGAGAGGGAGTCGGATGTTGATCCAGACTCTGTCATGTCGAGTGATCTGCGACGTCCGCCACCAGCCAGTCACGCCCGCCGACGTTCGTGATGCGGCGGCCGCCGGGGGGACGTGAGCGGTGGCCCGCACGATGCGGAAGCGGTCGTCGCGAATGATGCTGCGACGGGCGCGGCACGTCGCCGTCCCCGTCGAGCCACAGCACGAACACTCGCAGCACCCAACGCTGACATCAAGGCGGCCCGTCGGTCGCGTCGCAACCGAGCGACAGCGCAACCTCGTGTGGCTACTCGGCGGTGTGCTGCTGGTGCTGGTGTGCGCCCTCGGTGGTGTGCTGCTGGTGACGTCCACCGACGATCGCATGGACGCCGTCGTCGCGTCGCGAGACCTGGAGGCCGGCACCCCTGTCGCTCGCAGCGACCTGCGAGTTGTGCGAATCGCAGCCGGTCCCGGCGTCGCCACGGTGACGCCGCAGGCGGCGGCCGACCTCATCGGCCAGGCTCCCATCGGTCGCGTCCCCGAGGGCGCCCTGCTCTCAGCGGCGATGTTCTCGTCGTCGCCACCGCTCGGGCGCGGCGAGGTCGTGTTCGGCGCGGCGCTCGACCCGGGGGAGGCGCCTGCGTCGGCGATCGATGTCGGGGCACCGGTCATGCTGATCCGCGCGGCGGCGACGCCGGCGGGGAGTGAGCGACCGGCACAGGCCGACGTGCTCGGCGAGGGCCGGGTGTGGGCCACCGAACCGCTGGGCACCGGCCAGATGTGGATCACGGTCAGGGCGCAAGAGGTGGTCGCGCTGGAATCGACCCAGGCGGCGCAGGACGACGCCCTGCGGGTGGTGCTCGTCGGAGCGGGCGGATGACCCTGATCACCGTCGCCTCGACCGGTGGCGCTCCGGGCGCGACGACGTTGGCGGCGGGGCTAGCCGCCGTCTGGCCGTCCGGCGGTGACACGATCACAGCGCTCATCGAGGCCGACCCCGACGGTGGCCGAATGGGCGCCGAGCTCGGCGTCGGCGTCGAGCCAGGGCTCGTGTCGCTGTCGCTCGCCGCACGCGCCGCCGATGGGCGAGTTGCGGACCTGATCGGCGAGCACGGCGCCGACATGAATGGTTGGTGGCTGGTTCCTGCACCGCCGTCGTGCGAGCAGACGGTCAGCGTCCTCGCTCGATCGGCGGCGTCACTTTGCCGCTCGCTCGACGGCGAGGATGTGCACTGCATCGTCGATGCCGGGAGGTTGACGACCCGGTCGCCGGCGATGCCATTCGCCGTCCATTCCGAACGCGTGCTGATCGTCACGCACGGCGACTTCGCTGCGTTGGCGACCGTGCCGTCTCGCGTCTCGTCGTTGCTCGCGGCCGGATGTGCCGTCGATGTCGTCGTCGTCGGGTCGACGCCGTGGACAACTTCTGACATCGCCGCCTTCGTCGGCAGCGACGTCCTGGCCGTGTTGCCCCGTGTGCGGGCGCGCCTCGGTTCCCGGTCGATGCGCGGCGGCGAGTGGTCACAGTGGTGGTCGTCCGTGCGCAACCTGGCGGGAACGCTCCAGAAGGTCATGGTGCAGCAGTGAGCGAGCGCTGCGAGCGAACCATCGTTGCGGTGCGCCGCTGCGTAGCAGCGGAGCGGTCATTGGTGCACCGCCCGTCGTTCCTGTCGTTCGTCCACGCGGCCATGGTGCAGCAATGAGTGCGCCGACCCTCGAGGATGTGATCGAGGCCATCCAGGAGGCACTCGTCACGGCGGAGGGGTCGAGCTGGGACGACCTCGAGCGTGAGGCATACGCCCACGAGGTCGCCGTCGACGTGCTCGCCCACCGTGCGCGGGCGGCGATCGAGGCCGACGAAGACCCGCTCGATCCGAGCGCCGAGAACGACCTCATCGGTCGTGCCATCGCCTCGTACTTCGGGAGCGGCAAGTTCCAGCGCTTCCTCGACGTCGACGACATGACCGACCTGATGATCAATGGCGCCGACGCGGTGTGGGTCGAGTACGTCGACCGGCCTCGCGAGCGCTGGACGGATCGGGTCTTCGCCGACGACGACGATCTTCGCGAGGAGGTCGCGCAGCTCGCCCGCCGGGCGGGCGCCACCGAGCGCCGCTTCGACGACGGCCGTCCCCTCCTCGTGATGCGCCTCCCCGACGGTTCACGGCTGGCGGCGATCATGGTCGTGTCGGGGCGACCGCAGGTCTCGATCCGCCGCAACGTCCTGCCGGCGGCGTCGCTCGACGATCTGGAACAGCGATCGACCATCGACCCTGCGATCCGGTCGATGTTCGAGGCAGCGATGCGCCGGGGGATGCGGATCGTCGTGTCGGGTGAGACGGGCGCGGGCAAGACCACGTTCCTGCGTGCCCTCGTGAGCGCGACGCCTGCCGACACCCGGTTCTGCGTGATCGAAGACACGCGTGAGCTCAACCTCGCAGACGACGAGACGCGAGCTGCCGCCGTACTGGAGTGGGAGACGCGCGAGGCCAATATCGAGGGCGCCGGCGAGATCACCCAGGCCGATCTCGTACGTCATGCTCTGCGGTTCAACCCGGACTGGCTGATCGTCGGCGAGGTGCGCGACGCCTCGGCCGCTCGCGAGATGCTGCTGGCGATGCAGCACGGGCACCCGAGCCTGTCGACCGTGCACCATCACTCGGCGGGTTCGGCGTGGAAGAAGCTCGCGCAGTATGTCGCTCAGGGACCGACTGCTGTCAGCTTCGACATCGCCGCGCTCCTCATCTCTGACGCCGTCGACTTCTTCGTCCATCTCGGTCGCGATCGCGGCGGCCGGCGTGTGGTCGTGGAGGTGTGCGAGGTTGCCGGGTGGAACGGCTCCGAGGTGCAGCTCAACAGGATCTTCATCCCCGGCCCCGACGGTCGTGCCGTGCCACAGCCGCACTTGTCCGACGCCCGTCGCACGTCACTCATCGAGGCCGGGTTCGACGACACGCTGCTGCTCAACGCGCAGGGCTGGTGGTCGGCGTGAACGCCTCGCCGCTCATCGCGGCGCTCATCGGCGCCGGCCTCGGCATCGGGCTCCTCACTGTCGCCGCCGCGTGGCACGGTATGCTCGCCCCGCCGCGCTGGCTCCGAGCGCGCACTGCCAACGTCGACCGGGTGGTTGCCCGCTCGGCGCTCGCGCTCGGCGGTGCCGCCATGATGTGGTGGCAGACCGGATGGGTCGCAGCGTCGATCGGTGCGGGACTGCTGGGCTGGTGCACGCCCGCGATCGTCGGTGAGCGCGACCGCCGCCGATCCCAGATGGCGCGCACCGAGGCCGTTGCCATCTGGGCGGAGATGCTGCGCGATCTGCTTGTCTCCAACGCCGGTATGCGAGAGGCGATCTCACGGTCTGCGCGCGTCGCTCCCGACGCGATCCGTACCGAAGTGCAGGCACTCGACGTCCGCGCCCAGCGCGGTCAGCTCGGAACGGCGCTGCGCCGATTCGCCGACGAACTGGCGAGTCCCGTCGCCGACACAGTCGTCCTCGCGATCCTCCTCGCCGAGCGCAGGGCGGTCGCCGACCTCGGGGCGATGCTCGCCGACGTCGCCGCGTCCACTCGGGAGACCGTGGCGATGCAGCGTCGCATCAACGCAACTCGTGCGAGGACCTACCGCACGTCCCAGCTCATCGCCGGCGTCGTGATCGGTGCGGTCGCGCTGCTGATGCTCACGAATCGTGAGTACATGGAGCCGTTCGGCGAGACGGTTGGGCAGATCGTGCTGCTGGTCGTGCTGGGGATTGTCGTCGCCGCCGCCATGTCGATGCTGCGGTTGTCACGTCCGATGCAGCCAGCGCGACTGCTGCGCGTGGGGAACGACCGGCGGGCGCCGTCGTGATCTGGTCGGCCGCACTCCTCGCCGGCGGCGCCGGGCTCGGCCTGTGGCTCATCGTCCGGGCGTGGTTTCCTGCCGCACGACCGCTCGACGTACTGTCCACCGAGCTGGCGACGCCACGCCGCGACTCTGCTTCACGCGACGCGTCGGGCGCACGGGGCTGGCCGTCCCGCCTCGCACGTCGGACCGTCACGGGCCTCACGCCGAGCGTGCTCGCCGACATGTCGGTGGTCGGCACGACGCCGCTGCGTCACGGGCTCGACAAGCTCCGCACTGCCACCGTGTTCGGCGCGATGGGGCTCGTGCCGACGGTGGTCTACCCGCTGATGGGTCTCGGTTCGCTGACGACGTACGCCGCCGGCGGTGCGCTCGTGCTCGTCGTGCTCGGGTGGTTTCTCCCCGATCTCTCGCTGCGATCGAAGGCAAGGTCGAAGCGGATCGCCTGGGACGGCGCGATCACTGTGTTCGTCGATGTCGTCGGCATCTCGCTGGCGGGCGGAGCAGGGGTCGACGACGCGCTGATGGACGGGGCGAGCGCGGGCTCGGGCGCCGAGATGGCGGAGCTGGCGTCCACCCTGTTCGCCGCGCAGACGCGCCGCAAGAAGCTGTGGGTGGCCCTTGAAGATCTCGGTCACAGCCACGATCTCGGGCAGCTCCGCGAGCTCGCAGCGGCGATGGATCTGGCAGGCGAATCCGGCTCGCGCGTGCGCGACACGTTGCGG